>DASQZL010000105.1:0-2402 GCA_035638715.1 Balneolaceae bacterium | reverse complement strand
GACAAGTCCGAGAAGGGAATTGAATTGCTCAGCCCGGACAGCAGACTGCCGGTATATCTGGCTCATTTTAACTACCGTGGTATCCTCGAAAAAATAAAGAAAAATAACTGCAACGTGTTTACTGACCGGGCGTATCTGAATACAATCGAAAAATTTACGATTTTGCCGCGGCTTTTATATCGCACAAAATTCGCGTGGAATTAATTGAAATATTATTGCCGAATTATGGATGCATTTTGGTGTACGGGTATAAAATACAGGGGGTCACAAAGGACATTTTGCATAACTTTGTGCGTCTTCGGGTAGATTTGTGGAATAGTTTATGTTTATGATTGCAACATAAGCTTATCCTGGTGTTTTGATCTAAGTTTAAAATCGAGTCTCTACTCAAAAGTTACACCATTGCTTTTGAACCATTATATTTCGTATTGTTTGATCTAATAAATAGAAATCGCTGGAAACATCACATTTTTCAACCGTAAATTTTTATGCCTCAAATTGATAAAATTCTCATAGCTAATCGCGGCGAAATAGCTCTCCGGGTGATTCGAAGCTGCAAGGAACTTGGTAAAAAGACGGTCGCCGTCTATTCTACACCCGATGCAGAAGCTCCTCACGTGCTGCAGGCAGACGAATCCGTGCATATCGGTCCCGCTGCTTCATCGGAAAGTTACCTGGTGATTGATAAAATTATTGATGCGGCCAAAACGACGGGGGCTGATGCCATCCATCCCGGCTATGGATTTTTGAGCGAAAACGCAGATTTTTCCGCACGTTGCAAAGAGGAGGGCATCATTTTTATCGGACCACCGGCGAGTGCCATTTCCGTGATGGGCGACAAAACCGAGGCGCGAAAATTGATGAAGAAAAAAGGCATTCCCTTTCCACCGGGTACCGCCGATGCCCTCGAAAGCATCGAAGAGGCGAAAAAAATTGCTAATGATATTGGTTTTCCCGTGCTTATTAAAGCGGCTGCCGGGGGTGGCGGAAAAGGCATGCGCATCGTCGAGGATCCATCTGAATTTGAGTCGAGCATCAAAGGTGCCAAGTCCGAAGCGCGTAATGCCTTCGGCGACGACCGCGTCTATATCGAAAAATATCTGGTGGAGCCGCGACATGTGGAATTTCAAATTCTGGCGGATAAACACGGCAATGTTTATCACATTTACGACCGTGAGTGCTCTATTCAGCGGCGGCATCAAAAAGTGATTGAAGAAGCGCCCTGTACCATTCTCACTCCAGAACTTCGCGCAGAAATGGCCGAGGCAGCCGTTTCTGCTGCTGAAGCATGCGATTATGAGGGGGCCGGTACGATTGAATTTATGGTTGATGCTGACCGCAATTTCTACTTCCTGGAAATGAACACCCGCCTGCAGGTTGAACACCCAGTGACAGAGCTTATCACCGGACTTGATCTGGTTAATCTTCAGATCAGGATAGCTGAAGGGGAACCGCTGCCGTTCAGCCAGGAGGATGTACAAAAAAGCGGTCATGCAGTCGAATGCCGTATTTACGCCGAAGATCCGCGCGACCAGTTTCTGCCAAGTACCGGTACGCTTACCAAGCACCGCATCCCATCGGGCAGCGGCATCCGCGTCGACGCCGGCGTAGAGGAGGGGCAGCCCATTACGATCAATTACGACCCGATGATCTCCAAACTTTGCGCCTACGGGGCGGATCGCGAACAGGCCATCAATCGTATGCTGCGCGCGCTCGACGAGTACGAAATTGCCGGATGCCGTACGACTATCCCTTTTTGCCGTTACGTATTACAGCATGAGGCCTTTCGAACCGGTGAATACGACACGCATTTTGTTCCTGATCTTTTCAGTGCAGAAAAATTGGATGCTTTTGAGAATACGGATAAAGAGCTTCAATCCGTGGCGGCCGCACTGCTGAAAATGAATAACAACCCTGATTCGGAAAAAACGACTGGTTCTCATCAATCCGGAAGCGGGAAAAACTATTCGCAATGGTGGGAAAAACGGCGGTGAAGTTTTTATGGGTAGTGGACCTGTTTAATGAATGAGTGATTCCCGTTCCCTTTGGAGAGGTTTCAAATCTTTCTTAACGGTCAATAGACCGGGTATTCAAGCCGAAGTGAATCCGGGATATAATCTTTTTTGGAACCCACATCAGGGACGGGATGAACAGCCGGGATGACATAAACATAGTCATCCTGTACCCCGATGCAGGATCTCTTTCAGCTGGTGAGGCGGAAAAAGAAAGGTTCCTGTTTCAAATAATTTAACCTCTATTAGATTCAGCATCTCAAATATTCTTTATGCAGTTTTGTGATACTTCGGCTATCTTTATGTCGTGATGTTTTTCTTTGATCATCATACCTTTAACCGAATAAATACGCGTGAATAATTCAGATCAAACCGATACCACTTTATTTG
>DASQZL010000104.1:0-3358 GCA_035638715.1 Balneolaceae bacterium | reverse complement strand
TCTTTAACTATATATTTTTCTTCCAAAATTCAGTTATAATAAATTGTGACGGATAAAAAAAGGAAAAACCGTAGATCATGGGGAAGTATTTCGTCCATGATTGGGTTACTGATTGGCTTGGGGATTCTTGGTATAGCTATTTACTGGACGGGCTATTCCAAAATATCGAAAGCGATGGTCAGAGGCGGGCCTAAATTATTTTTACTGGTCTTATTTTATCCTGTTGATTTGCTATCCCGCGGATACGGTTGGAAGTTTGTGTTTCCGGGATCAAAAAAATACTCCACAATCCTGTTTATAACTGGAATGTGGTTTGCTCAATCCGTAAACCGGCTGGTGCCTACCGCCAATATTGGAGGTCTCATTATCAGGGGACGTTACTTCGTCAAAAAAGGAGCTGATGAGGAAAATGTTATTGCATCCCTGGTTGCCGACAGGACATTTCACGGCATTGCGACCGTAGTTATACTTATATTGGGGGCTCTTCTTATTTTAAAGAAACCGGTAAAGCGCGAAATACTTGCCATTATCTCCGGTAGTTGCCTGTTTTTAATCGTGTCCATTTATGTATTTATTCGCCTCCAGCGTTCGTATGGCATTTCTCGTTTTTTAGACCGATGGGCGGGTAACGGTGAAGGGTTGCTTGCTACCGCGGAAGAAAAGGCCCGGGAAGTCGAAGAACGATTAAATCACATCTATGAGAGTCCATGGCCACTGACTTACTCCACTGCCATCAGGGTCTTGGGAGATATACTGCTGGCGGGTGAGGTCTGGGTTGCTGCACGACTGATGAATACGCCAATAAGCATTCTGGATGCTCTAACCCTCCGGTTGATTGCTTTTGGCATCCGTAGCATTGCCTTTGTGGTTTGGGGCGGCCTGGGCGTGCAGGAAAGTACATATGCGCTTCTCTCCTCCTTTGTTGGTTTATCGCCCGCTTCCCTTGTGGCTATTTCCCTGGCTACCCGCGTTCGTGAAATTGTTGCTGCTATTATTGGAATGGCCTTCTGGTTGGGCCGTGAAGGCTATGAAAATGTAGAAAATAAGAAATTGGAATCTGAAGAGGAGGAAAGAGGAACATAAAATAACAGCCAATTTGAAGGTCATATATCCAGTTATTTCAGCATACTGGTCCCATAAACAGATTTGCAGGATCTTATGAACAGACTGTTTCCTCGACCTGTAGTTGAAAGTACCGGAAATATCCAAAATACTTCTTGAACCCGCCTCATTTATTATGATGAAGATAACGAGTAAAATGCGTAATGATCTCATTAACGATGTATTAAGTTTAAACTAAATTTTTTAAATTCAATTTATATGTATAGAATCAAAAAACAATTTAACGACTATCCGTTTGCTCATCGCCAGCATGCACATGATGGGCACTGTGCTCACATCCACGGACACAATTGGAATTTCGAGATATGTTTAGAAGGCGGGCAACTGGATAAAAACGGCTTTGTCTATGACTTTGGGAAGTTTGACTGGCTCAAGCAATGGCTGCAGGAAATGTTTGATCATACCTGTTTAATTAATCAGGATGACCCTGAGATAAAAAAGTTTTCTAAACTAAATGATCAGGGATTGATCGATTTGCGAATCGTTAGTAGTTGTTCTTGCGAAGGACTCGCGAAAATGATATATAATTTTATTAAGCAACGATTCGAGGAGGAAGTTAACGCAGATAAGAGAAGGATTAATTTGGTCTATGTAAAAGTAGAAGAGGATAAAAACAATTCCGCAACATATTCGGTGGATTAATGCTGGCAATCAATGTCTTTGGGAAATAATTTCCTGCCATTTCAAGGGGCAAGTTGACAGACAAGAATCCGCCGGCGCTCTGCAGAAGTCTCAATAAAATGGAAAATGGATTCAGTAATTTCCATCAGTCTTCCGTTAGGTTTTCGTCCCCCCATCTCTAATTAACAGTCATCCGTAGGACAAATATCAACCATCACTACCAATTATATATCGGTATAATTGCTGCGATGACCCCAAATACAGACGATACGACGACAAGCGCCCCAACCACCCAGGAATAGGTCCCTTTCAGACGATATCGCCCGGGTAATGCACGGGCGGCCAATAAATAAAGAAATCCAAGCACAATAGGAAGCAGCATCGCATTCAGGACTTGTACAGCTATACTCAGGTTTACGAGGTTTATACCGGATAGCACCAGTGCCGCTCCGAGAATAAGGATGCCCGTATATACCAAATAAAACCAAGGGGCTTCCTGCGGTTCGTGTTCAAGAGACCGTTTATAGCCGCTGACCTCTCCCACACCCCAAGCCGTTGCCAAAGAAACAACAATTACTGCAACAACAGCCGCTCCCAACATACCCAATGAAAACAACATAATTCCGGCGGTTTTACCCAAAAAGGGAGTCAATGCACTTGAAACCTGCTGTACCGTTCCCAATGAAGCTCCGGGATGGAATTTTCCGATGGTAGCTGCCACGGCTACTAAAACAGCTATCATTACCAACTGTGTAATAACAGCCCCGAACGCTGTATCCCGCCGCGAAGCCTTCATATCTTCTATATCTAATCCTTTGTCCACAACGGCAGATTGATGATAAAAAATCATCCAGGGCATAATTACCGCACCCACATTTGCTACGACGAGATAAATGTATCCGGACTGATGCCAGGGTATCTGAGCCAGTTCATTCATTATTTGTCCGGTATCCGGATGTGACATGAGCGCTACAATAGCAAAGGCGAGCTCGAAACAACCAAAAAGTATAGCAATCCGCTCTATCTTTCTGTATGAGCCGGTCCAGGCGATAATCAAAAGAAAGGTTACAATAGCACCAACACTAATCCAGGGAGATATTCCAAACAATAAACCTACGCCTGCTATGCCGGCAAATTCCGTGACCAGTGCTCCCAGGCAAGCAATAACCAAGGTTGAAACAGAAACCCAGGCCCATCCCTTCCCAAAATGCTCACGGATCAACTCACCATGCCCCTTCCCCGTTACGAGTCCCAAACGAACAGCCAGTTCCTGTACCATATAAACAATCGGAATAAGCACTACCTGCAATAACAAAAGTTTGTATCCCCATACAGCACCGCTTTGTGCAGCCGTAATGATACTGCCGGCGTCCGTATCAGCAAACATGACTACCAAGCCCGGCCCCAGAGTCAACAAAAATTTAAGAAATAACTTATTTCTTGATTTTTTAGGCCCCTCCCTGTCATCCGTAACGTGCTTATTTTTCAATCGCTTCCTCTCAAAATCATTTCTTCCGTTTTAATTTAAACTAATTCTAAATTAATAATATAATGATTGGCATTCAATAAATTTTCGCCCTATTTGTATGGCTTCAACAGGATAAAAATAGAAGTG
>DASQZL010000103.1:0-2210 GCA_035638715.1 Balneolaceae bacterium | reverse complement strand
TCATCAAAATCTTCCTTCATTTCAATAAGTCCTTTTGCTAAGCCCGGCTTTCTTGTTTTTGGCATTTCTTTTCGCTTCATTTTTGTTTTCAAAAAATCCAAAAAATCATCTGCTTCTTTTTTCAATTCATCAGGAAGACTCGCCAGTTTTGTATATATCTTTATGTCGTTCATTACTATAAAATTTCATTTTTTCCAAAGCTACTTTTTAATAATAATAAATATTTGTCAATATAGATAATAGTTGTTTATCTGTCATGAAGAAACTATTCAGAAGGGAAAAGTTTGACTCAAAACTCCCATACCAAAAATCATTACTACAATTTATGTTTGGCAAATACTACTAAGAGACCTGCGATGCCTCGTTATATCAATAAAAATGAATGGGAGCAACTGCCTCAGAGAGCGTTTCATCAGTTGGTACGTTTATTAGGTCCAGCTATGACGGTCCCGCACCACAGTTGGGCTTTGCGCAAACAAAAGGAGGCAGCCCTTTAATAGTTTTAGATCCCTCTCCCGATAAATCAGGGTTCGGAATGACCAACAAGGCCAAAGCAATATCGTCATCCTGCACTTGATGCAGGATCTCATTTAACTGTGATCTTAAAACAAGTATATTCTGGTTTTGGGCAACGAACCCTACGCTGGCGCGAGTTTACAACTCGTGTCAGATGACGACGTATACGAAGAATCAGAACCCTTGGTGGTTTTCAAAACCTCCAAGGGTTTTAATTACCGGGGCGATTTAGCAATGCACTACGAAGCCTCACCTATGTTAAAACTATGGTGAACATACTTGGGCGAAGTGGTGGATGGGTCAAAAAGCCCGCCAGCTGGTATTAGTTTGTTCACTATAGTTTTATTAGCTGCCCCCTTTCGCCGTTGGGAGACAACGCTGACCTATGCAATTAATTGATACCTCGGTGTTTGGACAATGACTGAATGCAGAAAAGCATGCGATAGTTGGCAGGTGTCCTAATTTCCTGGGACAATTTTGAATCAGGGAACAATCTTTGCCCCACCCGGCTTTTCTGCCCTGCGCGCTTGATCAACGCTCGTAACCGAACGGGTTTCACTGAAAAGATTTGTCTGAAAGCGGCTGGCTGGATCAGCTTAAGGGCTTTGAATGATGAGAGCCGCTTGCGTTTATCTTTTTCTGCGCTTTTTTGCGCAAACAAAAAAAAGCGCGACAACTTTAGTCGCTCAAACTATGCCGTCAATCTTAAATGGTTAAAACGCGGGCTGGCAGCGCGCGCCACACATCAATGTATGCGATCGCCGCTACAGTAATCTACCCTGAGAATCTTTAAAGTAGTTATGAGTGCCGGAATGAGATGAGTGATGGTCTAAAAATTATAAACTCATTGATATTGGCCGCTAATCTCTACGACCTTTTCCCCTTTTTCAATGAGTTGCTTTGCCTGGGCTAAAGTTTTCGAAAGAATGTGTCTCATCCGTCGATTGCTTGTGTTACCACAGGTGATCCAAATGACTTGAGGTGGTGAACCATGACGATCAATTAGCTGAATAAAATCATCATCTTTGGTCATGATTACAACATCGGCTTTTCGAGCTTTACTAAAAATTTCATAATCCAGGGAATCCCGCAAGCCCACCGCACGAATTGATTGTGCTTCAATGTTTTCAAATCTTCGATTTATCCATGCAGCAATAGCAGGAGAAAGTTGAGCATCAATCCATAATTTCATGCAGCAATGACCGGATGATTGATTTTACTGCTTGCATACTTTAAACACGCTTGTATATCTTCTTTTTCTAAATCAGGCATTTCTTCCAGGATTTGATCCTGCGTAAGTCCCGAAGCAAGCAGATCAAGCACGTCAATAACGCGAATTCGCATGCCACGTATGCATGGGCGTCCGCCGCACTGCTTGGGGTTGGTTGTAATACGTTTTTTCCAGTTATCCATAGTTTCCAATACTATTATAATAATTAAAAGTAATCATTTTAGGCTAATATTCATAATTTATGCCCCCATCCAACACTTACAACAAGGCTGTATAACATCGCCAGCCAATGCGTTGGAACTGAACTCCTTTTGAACTATTGTTCGCGTCATCACGATGGATCTACCGGGAGACGTAAATCTTTTCTCCTTTAACTCAGAAGCACCTTCATTCGCAGGGATTCGTTGCAAGGAGCTCCTGTAGAATATTAGTTTTTGAAAGATCTAAAAAGTTCCAAATACCA
>DASQZL010000102.1:0-2681 GCA_035638715.1 Balneolaceae bacterium | reverse complement strand
AAGCCGACACTTTGGAAAAAAAACGCCGATGCGGGTAATTATTTCACCGTCTCCAAAGGCCGGCTCTGGCTAAGCGAATATGATAAAATCAGCCGTGTGCGCGAGGTGCAGGCACGGGCTGCACAGGCTGACTCAACCAATACGTCGATGGGAACGACTTCTGGAAAATTGAAAATTCAGCCGGTTAAAAATCAGGTTATTCCATATCCCCACCCTCTGCTTCTTCCATTAAAAGTCGAAGGCGGCGTTCCGCTTCAAAAAGTACAATTTAATCTGAAAACCGATGCAAAGAATGCTAAAATACGGGGAGAAAGCCTTTATTGGAAACCACAGGCCAGTGATAAGGGAAAGCAGTATCAGTTCAAAGTTATTGCTACAACGCCCGCCGGAAAAACGTCAAGCACACAGTTTAAAGTGGATGTTGAGCCCTATAATTCTCCGCCGAACTTCATCCCGCTGCGGACAATTTCTATTCCGGTAGGTCATAAATTCACCCTGCCAATACAGGCTGTCGACCCGGATGGGATGAACAAGCATTTGATTCGTTATCTTGGGGTTAACTTGCCGGACGGGGCTTCCATTAATGAGCGCACGGGGAAATTCACGTGGACGCCCACGGCAGCCCAGCAGGGCAAAAATACTTTCCGGGTGATTGCCACCGATCAGTATGGAGCGGCTTCTTCGCAAGATGTAACAATACGTGTTGTCAATCCCAACGGCGAAAATTAATCTGTTTTCGAACATTTAAATAGAGTGTACAGACGTGTTTCATCGCGTCTCTCTCATATAGAATACTCAAAACCACCTTTTTTTGACTGACGAAGAATTTCGAACCCGGCTACTTGCCTGGTATGAGGCCAACAAGCGGTCGATGCCATGGCGTAAGGCCGATAATCCGTATTTTACCTGGCTTTCCGAAATCATGCTTCAGCAGACACGCGTTGACCAGGCTGAGCCGTATTTCAACCGCTTTGTTGAGCATTTTCGCACGGTGAATGATTTGGCCGCGGCCAGCCAGCAGGAGGTGCTCGCTGTTTGGGAGGGATTGGGCTACTACAGCCGCGCGCGCTATCTGCATGAGGCAGCTCAAACGGTCGTCGAAAAATTTGGCGGACGCGTGCCGGATACCTGGGATGAAATTACGGAACTTAAAGGCATTGGCCCGTACACGGCGGCCGCGGTGCTGAGTATTGCCTACCAAAAACCACACGCCGTGGTCGATGGCAACGTGATTCGCGTGCTGAGCCGTTATTTGGGCATCGAGGATGACGTTCGGCGTTCTGCTACCAAAAGCAGGATCCAGGAGCACGCCGATGAGCTGCTCGATCGCGAACGACCCGGCGATTTCAACCAGGCCCTGATGGAATTGGGCGCATTGGTTTGCACGCCCTCGGATCCGGCCTGCGAGGAATGTCCTGTATCTGCCGGCTGTATCGCCCGCAAGCAGGTAAAAACCGAAGAAATTCCTTATAAATCGCCCGCCAAAAAAGTGCCACACCATAATATCGGCGTGGGCATTTTGATCAACAGAAACGGCGAGGTGCTTATTGCGCTTCGCCCGGAAGACGCAATGCTCGGCGGCCTGTGGGAGTTCCCCGGCGGCAAGCAGAAGGAGGATGAATCAATCCGGGAAACGATCGTGCGGGAACTGGATGAAGAACTGGGCGTGAAGGCAAAGATTATTGAACCGTTTATGCAGCTCAACCATGCCTACTCGCACTTTAAAATCACGCTTCACGCCTGCATTTGCAAAATTGTCGAGGGCCATCCCGAACCTAAAACGAGTCAAAAAATTCAATGGGTAGCTATCGACAAATTGAATGATTTTCCATTCCCGAAAGCAAACAGGCGGCTCACCGACAAGCTTATGAGCAAAGACTTTCGCCAAAAAGAATTGAATCTTTAGATCTCTCGTGGCCAAACTGAACGCATGCACTGCAGAACAGCTGGAGCGGCTAAAACCGTATCTTGACAAGTGGGTGGACCGCATTGAACAACCCTCTTACATCCAGGACGATCCGGTATCATTTATGCACGCTTTCGAAGATAAAGCCGACCGCACGCTGGCCGGATTTTTTGCGGCTATCATGGCCTGGGGGCGGCGCGATATTGTGCTCGCCAAAGTGGAGGATCTGCTCTCGCGTATGGACCATCAACCGGCAGCGTTTATTCGAAATTTCAGTGATGATGATGCTGCACGTTTCGAGGGCTTCAAGCATCGCACGTTTAAACCGGTTGATATCTTCTGGCTCACCAAATGCCTGCATGAAATAGTGCAGCTTTATGGCTCACTCGAAGCTTTTTGGGAACATTGCTATCAAAAAGCAAATAATTCCGGACGTGAGCTTATCGCGGTTTTTCATCATGAATTTTTTGGGCTTCATGACGGAATACCGCAGCGAACCCACAAACATATTTCCAATTCCGAAAAGGACAGCTCATGCAAACGGCTTTACCTGTACCTGCGCTGGGTAATTCGCAATGACAGTCCCGTGGATCCCGGTATCATGGATTTTATGGAGCCCTCGGAACTTATGATACCGCTTGATGTGCACGCGGCACGTCAGGCCCGCGTGCTGGGACTTCTCACCCGCACGTATAATGACTGGAAAGCGACCGTAGAATTAACAGAAAACATGCGGATGCTGGATCCCGAAGACCCGGCAAAATACGATTATGCG
>DASQZL010000101.1:0-4205 GCA_035638715.1 Balneolaceae bacterium | reverse complement strand
CAGCGACATTTTCATTCTCACGGAAGGTGCCGCTTTGTTTCAGCATTTGATCAACAAGCGTGGTTTTGCCATGATCAACATGCGCAATAATTGCAATATTTCGAATATTGGGGTGCATAGATAGAATGCGAATTAACTTTTTTTTAAAATAGCGTCAGGCATTTTTCTCAGCCTGAATCTAAATATTCTCAGACTCCAAAGATAACATTTTTTCCGCTTAATTTCTTATTATTTTAACGATGAGAAATGTGCTTAGCTAAATTTGAGTTGGCTTGATTTAGATATTTCACGAACTGTTCAGCTGTTGTTTTACAATAGTTCGAAAAAGGCTAAAGAAATTCTTTGGAATACCTGGGTTTCTTAATTATAAAGACTAAACGGTTTGGACTCATTGATCGTTATTTTTATAAATAAAATAAAAACTAATACTTATGGACTTAAAAATTGACAATCAACGTTTTATTGTATGCGGCGCCAGTAGTGGGTTTGGCAGAGCTATTGCAGAGCAATTACTTCAGGAACATGCTTCAGTGATAGCCATAGCAAGACGAGAAGAAAAATTAAAGGAATTAAAAGCGGAATTCGGTGACGCGGTCACGCTTGTGACGGGTGACCTTTTTAAAGAACAAACGCTTCAAAAAATTAAAAATACCGTTGGAAACAACCCGCTTCACGGCCTGGTCATAAATGCGGGCGGACCGCCGGCTCTTGCTCCACTGGAGACATCAATTGGCGACTGGGATGAAGCTTATCAAACGGTAATGCGATGGAAAATAAACCTTGCGCTTCGCTTGGTTCATCATTTTACGAGAAATGAATATGGCCGCATTCTGTTTGTTGAAAGTCAATCAGTGAAACAACCACTTCCGCCGCTTGTGCTGAGCAACGCTTTCCGCGCCGGTGTAGTTGGCTTTGCTAAATCACTGGCACTGGAAGTAGCCGATGACGGTGTGACGGTCAATGTACTGGCACCCGGCTCCCATGATACCCCTGCAATTAACCGTGTGATTGAAAAGCAGGTGGAAGAAAGCGGCAAATCGTTTGAGGAGGTCAAAGCGGAAATGGAAGCCTCGGTACCGGTTGGCCGGTTCGGAAAGGGATCAGAAATCGCTTCATTGGCGTCATGGATCCTTTCTCCGCATGCCGGATATGTTACAGGGCAAACCATCAGTCACGACGGCGGAAACATTAAAGGAATTTTTGGGTGATGCCGGGGCTGAATTTTCGTTTCCGGATACCCGGATATGAGATGAAAGATGCCAGAAATTTCATTTGGGAAGCAGATCCACTCTATCCCAAATTACGCACGATAAAAGTGCCATATTAATCTAAAACTTCATGTACACTAAAATTCAGCAGGGCATAGATTTCATCCGGAATGCATTCCGGGCCGAACAGTTTTACGTCTCCCTGCGGCGTGTGGTGGGCTCATTTATTCCCCTGGTCATGGGCGAGTTTCTGGGATTTCAGCACATCGGCCTGCAAATGATGCTGGGCGCCTTTTTTATCTCCGGTGTTGATATTGCCGGCACGCTGCGGGCCAAAGCTTCAGCCCTGTTTATTACGACCGGTATATCCATTTCCATTACTTTTTTGATTTTAATCACCGGTGGAGCGCTGTGGGCCATCTTACCGCTTATTTTTGTATTTATTTTTAGCCTTGCTTACATCTCTCCCTTCAGTCTGAGGTACACCATGATGGCCATTATGGGATATATTGCTATTATCCTGGCTCTAAGTATGAGCGGACGCCTGGTTTCTCTCAGCGGTATTTTGCAACATTGCTTTTTCATGCTATGCGGCTCTGTCTGGTACATCATTCTGGCGCTTGGAACGCACTACTTTTTTGCCAGCACCCGCGAAATCAACCGGCGTATCGCCTTTTGTATGCGCCAGACTGCCGATTATTTTGATCATCGGCTGGCCTTGCTGAAACCGGAGATCGATCATCACCAGGGACTGCTGGAGTTGGCCCGTCTTCAACAGGAACTCAATACCACCCAGGAAAGTGTGCGCGAGCTTCTGTTCGAGAATACATCCAACCTCACTGATCGTTCATCCGTGCATCACCGGTTCTATATCATTTTCGTTGAACTCATAGATATGCATGAGCTTGCGCTGGCAACGCCTATAGATTATCCCAAAATAAGGGAGCTTCTGCATCGCTACCCTGAATACAATATCATCCGCAAGATTATTCAACAATTTAACAAGGAAATGAACGATTTGGCCGATGTATTACTCAACAATGGAGCGTATGATTCCAAATCGCCACTGCAAAATTATTATAATCAGTTGCAAAAAAATTTGCGGCAACTTGAACAAAAAATTCCTCTCGATAACAGCGAAGAAGAGGAAGCCTATCACACCTTAAAACAGATTGAAGAATATTTGCACCGGCAACTGCAAAAATTTAAGATTTTACGCAACGCCGTGCTTAATCGACAAACAAATGAGGAAGTCGCCGAAAAAGTATCGGCGGAAGATTTACCTCGCTTTATCACCCCGAACCCCCTGAACTGGGATAGCCTGTCCGATTATTTTGGATTCGATTCCAGTTATTTCCGATGCGCCTTGCGCACTGCTACCACAGCAGTTGCGGGTTATACGCTGGCCTATTTTCTACGTTTTCAAAATCCGTACTGGGTCTTACTTACGGTGCTGGTAGTGATGAAACCGGGCTATGGCGTCACTAAGCAACGATTCTATCACCGTATTGCCGGTACCATCGCCGGCGCTATCATTGCCTATGGCATATACCAGCTTCATCCCGGACATATATTATCATTGGCAATTTTTGGCACAGCCCTGCTTCTCGCTTTCACTTTTGTCGTTGATAGTTATGCCATTGCCTCTACCTTTTTTACGATTTTCATCATCTTTTTGTATAGCTTTTTGAACCGCCAGATTCCCACGATGGTACTTTACCGGGTTACTGACACAATACTGGGAGCCGTGCTGGTAATCCTGGCGATCTTTTATCTCTGGCCCTACTGGGAGCATCAAAAATTCAGCTATTTCATCGGCAAATCCCTTGAGGCAAACAAAAAATATTTACGAAAAGTACTGGACAATCTCTTTGAGCCTACGTTTGATGAAACCGACTACCGCCTCGCCCGCAAACAAGCCTATGTAGATATGGCGAATGTGACATCTTCTTATAATCGAATTAAAGACGATCCAAAATCCAAGCAAAAAAATGTAGAATCCTTTTACAACCTGGCATTATTGAACTATATGATGCTTTCGGCCACCACTTCACTCGCAATTTTTCTGCAGCGTTTCCCGGATGAATCATTATCATATAATCAGTTGCGTGTATTAGGCAATAAAATCATCGAGAATCTTAACCACGCACTGCAGCGATTAGATCAGCCCTCGAATCTGAAACATTATTCGTCTGTGCCATCTTCAGAGTCGGAGGACATCCGCCAGGCCAGCGGGGAAGTCCGGCAAGCCCTTAAGAATTTAAAAAGTCGCCTGGATAAAAAAGGGGGAAAAAGAGCCCAGAAAAATGAGCAGATTTATACAGAATATGCGCATCTCAATCACCTGAGTCGTCAAATAGAATGGATGCTGGAACTGAGCCGATCAATCGTTAATTTTGTATACGAATCATTTGCCGACGATGAATCGAGTGCCTCTGAATAAACGCAACAATCCGGTTCATCGATTATAGGCGAATAAACAACCCCGGGAATGAGCCATGGAGTATCTATATGGACGAAAGGACACCAAAAATGGTTTTATAACATCGCCCGCCATGCTCCTCTCAAGAAAATGGTATTTTTGACGCCTTTCTTTTTTGGGCATTCCAACCCAGTGGGCAGGCATTGAACCACCTATTTATTGATCGACTATGCGAATATTTTCGGCAGTTTGGGCACCAACGGTCTCACCTTACGGCACCATAGGAAGTACGATTGACAAGCGAATCAACCGGACTTGTTGTCACTGGGTAGCCGTCAATAAGGGATCCCACACCTCCTACCGCGACCGTCTGTCCAATATTCACCCCGCGGCGTATCATCACCCAGTCGCCGTTTTGCGGTCCCTGCTGCACGACTTGACGATGCGCTTTACCGTCTTTGATAACCCAAAGGATATTTTGGCCCTGATTTGTTCGAACGGCTCCCACTGGTACCGCAGGCTGATTTTTCATCCTCGGCAATTTGAGTATGGATTTGAAAAACAGGCCATCGGAA
>DASQZL010000100.1:0-8926 GCA_035638715.1 Balneolaceae bacterium | reverse complement strand
GGGACGAACCCGGAGGAACTTATTGGGGCAGCACATGCGGGTTGCTATTCCATGGCTCTTTCTAACGAGCTGGCTGAAGCCGGTTTCGATCCTGAATCGGTAGAAACCAATGCAGAAGTTAATCTCGGCACAGTTGACGGTGAACCGACGATAACGACCATTACACTTAATGTTGAAGCCAATGTGCCCGGCATCGAGGAGAATAAATTTAACACACTGGCTAATGGAGCCAAAGAGAACTGCCCGGTTTCCAAGGCACTGGCCGGTGTTGACATCAAACTGAATACGACGCTGAATAATTAACTTCAATCTATTTATTCATTCAAGGGGGAGAAATTTTCTTCCCCTTTTTTATTGCTGAAATTTTGAGATGCAACGCAAATTCGAGTTCACAAACGGCCAGCCATCTTGAACCCTTTGGACGTGCAAAAAGTTTAACACCTCAGGCTCCCTTCCCAGCCAAAGGCATCCCTTGGGGAGGAAACCCGCGGATTTGATTACTTTGGCCCGTTCAAACGTGACACCAAAAATGTATAGCATTAGTTTATACGGATGAATACACAAAAATCCAAAGCTTTTCCCGAGCTCAGGTTAATCTACTCTGCCGTTGATCATTCTGAGCATAAAAATGTTAAATTTGATTAAATGCTAAGCTGTTTAGCCTTGCATTTAACGCATTGACGGGCATACCCATGAAATGATCAATTTGTAGCGGACATAAAAAAGGAGAGCATCACTGCCCTCCCTTTAAAAATCATGTTTTGATAATTTTTATATCCTATAGCATCGCCCCATTATTTCTATTAATGGTGAATGGTTTGCAGGTGGAATGAACCCATAATTTGCTGATTAATGGACGTTGTATCACTTGTTGAATTAGGATTATAAAATCCACCGTTGCTATTTACGAACCAGTTTTGCACGTCCGTCTTTACCATAAAAATGTATGAAGCATTATATTTCGGTACATTGGCAACAGGCGTAATAGGCAATGACCGCTGAAAAGCGCTCGCTATTTTATAGGTAAAACCAGTACCATTGTATGTGCCGTCAATAATCATGGAATAGCGATCACTTCCGGTGAAATCCGGATCAATGCTGGCATCATTCTTGGGCGCTTTCTGAACAGAAAAAACGAAATTACTATACATTCCTGCTGCACGCGTACGGAACAACAGAATGGGATTACTTCCCGTTGCTTTAACTGAATATTGACGCCAGTTGCTTTTATTCTGATAAACGGCCGCTGTTGTATCATTAATACCTATGGATCCGTTACCATAAACGAATCGAATCCGATCGACACTGATTGAATCGGAATCATTTGCAGAGACTAAAGTGGAATCAAAATTGGTAGCTTGAAAGCCAAACTGAACTTGGCTCGATACTCTGGAATTATTGGAACCCAGGCACCCAGTTAGCATCAAACTAATAACAATGGTTACTGCAAAAATTATTGATGAATGTATTGCTTTCATGAGTATAAAATTTATTAGACAATTAAAATATGATTACTTCTTTAAATGACTTAAAGATAAGTACATTTTTATTTATTTTTAAATTATTATGACTACAAATACATCGTATATACACAAGAAAAATCTGAAACAACTATCTATCGAAGAATTAAATCATTTTGTAGCTGAACTGGATCTGCCCTCCTACCGGGCGGACCAAATCTTTCAGTGGTTATACCAAAAAGGCGTGCGCCAATTTGATGAAATGACCAACCTATCGAAAGATCTGCGCTCGAAACTAAGTGATATTGCTTCGATTAGCCGTATCCAGCTGGTTCGGCAATTAGAATCAAAAGACGGGACGACCAAGTTTCTCTTTCAACTCGATGATGAGGATAAATATAAAATTGAATCTGTACTCATCCCTGATTTTTATGATGACGGCGAGGCAAATCGACTAACCGTTTGTGTGTCGTCACAAGTTGGTTGCGTATTTGGATGCTCGTTTTGTGCGACCGGAAAAATGGGGTTCTTCCGTAATCTGAGCCACGGAGAAATTGTCGATCAGGTGCAATATATTAATGATTACTGTGAATATCGCTATGGCAAGGGTTTAACCAATGTGGTTTATATGGGTATGGGCGAACCGCTGCATAACTATGAAGCCGTTACCGAATCGGTCCGTATTATTATGGATGAACGCAGTATCAACCTTTCACCCAAACGTATTACCGTTTCCACCGTGGGCCTTACCAAACAGATAAAAAAATTGGCCGATCAGCGTCAGCCTTTCAACCTTGCAATTTCACTTCACGCTGCGAACGACGAAAAACGGGATGAAATTATGCCCATTAATAATGCCATGGGGCTGGATCAGCTGAAGGAGGCGATGGAGCATTATTACTTTACGCTGCATCGTCCCGTCACTTACGAATATCTTCTTTTCGACGGCTTCAACGACAGCCCGCAGGACGCCCGCGAGCTGGCAGAAATAGCCCATTGGATTCCCAGCAAGGTGAATATCATTATGTATAACAATGTAGCAGGCGTGGAATTAAAGCGGGCCCGCGAAGACCGGCTTGATACCTTCATGCAAACGCTGGTGAATCATGAGGTGCGTGCCACCGTTCGCCGCAGTCGCGGTGACGACATCGATGCGGGTTGCGGTCAGCTGGCTATCAGGGAAGGCCAGAAGAAGGGAAAAACTATTCGCAAGAATTAAAGGAATCCATTAAGCGATGCCATCACTCTGGGTGATAGCATCTTAAATTATATTAATGAATGAGATGAAATATACGCCCGAAGCGGGGTAACATACGCTTATAATTCCATGAGAAATAAATTATCGATGCTTTTCCAATAATGTGACTGTGCGGCACAAAACCCCAGAACCGGCTGTCTTCACTGTTATCGCGATTATCCCCCATCATGAAGTAATAATTCTGTTTGATGGTATATTCATCGGTTTTTTTACCGTTGATGATAAAATTTTTGCCATTGCGCTGCACAGTATTATGTTCGTAGCGTGTTACAATATTTTTGTAAATATGCCAGTCTTTCGGGGTGAGTTTAACATGCTCCCCCTTAAATGGCACCACAATTTTCGGCATATGATCGGGATTCGACCACCCTTTGGAAAAACTAAATCCGGCCTGACTATATTCATCAACGCTTTTGGGAAGCACATAAGGTTGCACCGATTGAATATTCTGCCACGTCCTCATGGTATCAGCCTGGGCAAGTGTCATATTTACCAGATAGTTATTGCCGTTATTTATTCTTCTCAGAAGCTTGCCGCCCAACTCTTGTACCCTGGCTGAACTCAGCCTCATATTATTTTTAACGGAGACTTGGTAATGTTGCTGCTGAAGCCTCGGAAAGCGCTTGGCTTTGTGTCCGTTTACATACAGCCGCTTATTTTTGATAAAAAGGGTGTCTCCCGGTAAACCCTTGCAGCGCTTCACATAATTTGTTTTTGCAGCTATCGGGGCAATATCGATGGGGTAATTGAATACAACTACATCGTTGCGGTGCACTTTCCCGTATCCCGGCAGACGAGTCCACGGAAAGGTAAGTCCGGGAAGATAAATATTTGTAAAAGGGACCGTTAACACCATCGGCGTACGAGGGCCGTAATCAATTTTTGACACCACTAAAAAATCGCCTACCATCAATGTATTTTCCATGGAGGGCGTTGGAATACGGTATGCCTGAAAAAAGAATGTCCGTATGATGAGTGCCGCTATCGCGGCAAAAAGCAGGGCTTCCCACCATCCCCGAAACCAGCTTTTAGCTTGTTTATGTTCTTCCTGGCGCCTTTTCCTGCGCTCCTCGCGCCGTGCTTCTACGTCTTTATTATTAGCCAAATTTTGTTCTCCTTGTTATAAAATTTCAAAATGATGTTCTAATGCTTGTAATGGTACGACATGTTGGGCGGTGACTGAATATGCTTCACCGAATATTTTCCATTTTTATATTGTACCTTGTACCATTTCTCCCGGTTAGCTGAATAATAATAGTCCATAAATGGAGCAGGCTTGGCATTATATAATTCTCTCGAAAACGTCCGCATTATCTGAGGCATCATATCTATATAACGGCTGGCCGCCGTATAAACCAGCTCATCCCCGAAAGGCCCCTCTGGGTCAAGCACCAACAACGGATATTTGCCATTTACCACAAACCAGTACTCGAATTCAATAGCCATCCCGGGACGGAAATTGGGTTTGTTGATCAGATCTTTAATCGTAACCGTGGGATTACCAAAAAGCGACTGCAACCGCGCGCGTAGTTTTATTGTTTTAATGGTATCAAGGCGGCTGTCTTTATAAAGCCCCTTACCAGTCTGATTGATTTTATCGATGTATTTGCGCTGAAAAGATGCCCGGTTTGCATGAGAAACTTTGTGAAAGGTCGATTTTTCAAACTGGGCATGAGCCGTCTGGCTGCTAAATGTTATACCTATTACAAGTATTAAAAGGATAAATATTTTTCGCATTCTTAATATTTTTTGTGAGAGTAATATATAATAACTCTTTTTCAGTAATTTTAGTGTTTATTACTCAAGTTGTCTGAGATAACGACGCTGCATTATTATATGAGGAAATTATTATATAAGTAAGCGTCATTTTTAACTTAAGAACCTTAACCTGAAACCAGGTATTTAGTTCGTTTCTGTCCATTGGTGGTCTAATGAAAAGAAATATGTTAAAATATATCTACAAAAATTAAAGATTTAACGAATTTTATCGTTTGATTCTTGAAAAAAATTGAGGCGATCACCAATCACCCACCAATGGAATGATTTTTTGCTCCTTTTAAAAGCATAAAAAAAGGCTACCTGTTCTTCAAGGTTAAATAGCCTCCATGATATTCTGACTTCTTTCCTTTTGTGAGGTCTCTGCCTGTTTCAATCATCATTTATCATCTTCGTCCATGGAAAGTACTGCCAAAAAGGCTTCCTGCGGTACGTCAACAGTACCTACTTGTTTCATACGTTTTTTCCCTTCTTTCTGTTTCTCCAACAATTTGCGTTTTCGGGAAATATCACCGCCGTAGCATTTTGCGGTCACATCCTTGCGCATTGCACGCACCGTCTCGCGGGCAATGACGTTTGATCCGATTGCCGCCTGAATCGGAACTTGAAATTGATGCTGCGGAATAAGCTCTTTGAGTTTCTTGCACAATTTTCTGCCTAATTGATAGGCATTATCACGGTGTACAATACTTGAAAGGGCATCGACCGGATCTTTATTTAACAGAATATCGAGCCGGACCAGATCGCCCTTGCGGTATTCCAGAAATTCGTAATCGAGCGTTGCATAGCCGCGGGTGCCGCTCTTCAGGCGATTATAAAAATCAAAAACAACTTCCGCCATTGGTAACTCATAGGTGATTTCAACCCGCTGGCTCTGCATGTGTAACTGGTTGACATAAACCCCACGGCGATGCTCGCAAAGTTCAATCACCGGACCGATATATTCCGAGGGCGTAAGAATACTCGCCTTGATGTACGGCTCATACACGGCGTCAACGGTACCGGGATCGGGCATAGAACTGGGATTATCGACGATAATTTCCTTCTGTTCCCCGCGTTCCGTTTTGACGACTTTGTATTCAACATTCGGCACGGTCGTGATAATATCGATATTAAATTCGCGGTCGAGCCGCTCCTGTACCACTTCCATATGCAGTAATCCCAGAAAGCCCGCCCGAAATCCAAATCCGAGCGCTTTAGAAGTCTCCGGCTGAAATGTCAGGGAAGCGTCATTGAGCTGCAACTTTTCGAGGGCTGAACGCAGATTTTCAAAATCATCCGCGTCTGTGGGATAAATGCCGCTAAACACCATGGGTTTAGGCTCTTTATATCCCGGAATAGGCTCCGTAGCAGGATTGTCAGTCGTTGTCAGCGTATCGCCCACACGCGCATCTTCCAGTGATTTAACACTGCCAATTACATAGCCGACCTCCCCCGCTTCAAGCTTGTCGGTTTGTTCCTGCTTTAGTTTCAAATAACCGATTTCTTCGGCTTCATATTCCTTGTCGGTGATCATAAACCGGATGCCTTCTCCCTTGTGCAGGGTCCCTTCCATCACGCGGACGTATACAATAGAACCACGATACGTATCAAATTTCGAGTCAAAAATGAGGGCCCGCAACGGCTTGTCTTTCTCCTGTCCCGGTGCCGGGATACGTTCAACAATAGCTTCCAAAAGCGCATCCACGCCTTCACCCGTTTTGGCTGAAAGTTGCAAAATATCGTCAAAGTCGCAGCCGATAAGATCCACAATTTGCTGTCCCACACCCTCGGGATCAGCTCCGGGCAAATCAATTTTATTCAGTACCGGCACAATTTCCAGCTCCTGCTCAATAGCCTGGTACAGGGTTGAAATCGTCTGTGCTTCCACGCCCTGGGCTGCATCAACTACCAACAGGGCCCCCTCGCAGGCTTTAAGCGCGCGGGAAACTTCATAAGAAAAATCGACATGCCCCGGCGTATCGATCAGGTTGAATATCACTTTTTCACCGCTCGGCCGCTCATAATCCATCTTTATGGCGTGGCTTTTAATAGTAATGCCCCGTTCGCGCTCCAGATCCATATCATCCAGAATTTGAGCCTGCATTTCCCGCTCAGTGATAGCACCGGTACGTTCCAGCAAGCGATCGGCCAGCGTGGATTTGCCGTGATCGATATGGGCAATAATGGAAAAATTACGGATCTCAGTCATAGACTTGCACTTTTATTCAGCGCGATCAAGTTAATACGATACAACCAAACAAGATACAAAAATAGCGCTGGCATTACAGACAGAAAAAGGCCTTATTTAAACACCTGACTACCTATGTAGGGCATCAATTTAATAGTTATTTTTGGGCGGGAATGTTCAGCGGCTTACTATTTTCTGAAACAGGACTTAACAATTCAATATGAAAACGAAACTCCTCACCCTCAATTGTCATCGTCTCATACATTTCATTAATCAGGTCAAAAACAATGTCTGTTTGCCCGCGAACACTGGTAGATAAATAATTCACATCAACTTCTACATCGTGCTGAGCGATCATCTCTAAAAGATAATCAACACTTTCACGCGGATTACTGGACTGAAGAGGGATATAGGTAAATTGTGCAGTTGTAATCATTTAAATTTGATCTTTAGAATTGCTATTTAACAGGGCAAAGAATAGCCTTTTACCGGCAATAGTTCAATCATGATTTTTATACAATAAATTATATTAAAATTTTTTAATCTTTTGAAATGTCCGTATAATAAAATCAGATAATTATAGTTAACTGAAATGTCAATTGAAACTAATTCTAAGGTGATATTTTATCAGTTCATCAATAAAGTTACTTATGGATTTATGAATAATTTAACTCTTACGATAATTAATTAACTATAATTAAATAAAATAGTTCATTTTAATTAATTTATTTCAAATATTCGATTTTTCTTTAGCAGCATAATCACCAAATAAGATTACCACTAATTAAAATTACCCAATATGAAAACATTCAAAACACTACCCTTTATATCTGTTTTGTTGCTGATATTTACTTTTATAGGCTGTAATATTACCAGTTCCAACCACAAGACCACCAAAGGAAGTGGTACTATGAAAGTACAGATGACTGATGCTCCCGGAGCTTATGATGCAGTATATATTGATGTTAAAAAGATTATGATCAAGCCGGACAGCTCCTATAGCGATACCACTTCAACCGATCAAAATGGATGGATTACCCTCAGTAATCCTTCAAAACAAGTAAACCTGCTTAAATTGCGTAATGGTAACACACTTCAACTCGGCAACAAGAAATTAAATGCAGGTACTTACAGCCAAATACGGCTGGTTTTGGGGCAAAATAATCAGGTTGTTATTAATGGAACAACCCATTCGCTTACAACCCCCAGCGCTCAACAATCGGGATTGAAACTAAATGTTGATGCTACAATTAAGCCAAACAAAGTTTATAATTTATTAATCGACTTCAATGCAAATAAATCCATTGTCCAAACCGGAAAGAGCAATAAATATATTCTCAAGCCGGTACTCCGGGCGGTAAGCTTGCAAGCAACCGCGACATTAAGCGGAACAGTTAAACCTGATAGTGTGCAGACTTCGGTTATGGCTATGTCAAACAGTGATACTCTTTCAACAGTTACCGACAGTACAGGCAGTTTCTCGATTCTTGGTGTTCCCAATGGAACATATAAAGTCGCATTTAAGCCACAATCGACCGCCCTGGCCGATACAACAAAAACGGGTGTAATGGTACAGAACCACAAAGACGTGAATATGGGAACGATTCAACTTAAGAAGAAATAATTTTTCAACCTTCCTTTTTCAATAACTTCTTCATAAGCGGAGGCTGTAAAAGGTCTCCGCTTTTTTTATCGCCTATCTACTCAATTTAGTCCAAACCTAAGTATATCTATTTTATTCGTAATTAACAGTCAAAGAAAAAATTGTATTCCGAGCTTCGAACAATAATTTTTTACGTATAAGTGACTTTAAAATATATATTTTTAAATAATTGAAAATATTTCATAAGTTTTAGTCATTAATGGGTGGTTTTAGGTTTAAAATTTCGGGATAAATGGAAACGAAATCTAAAGTAACCGAGCTGTTGGTGGAGGTGCAACACGGTTCAAAAAAAGCCTATGAGGCTTTATTCCCTCTCGTATATCAGGAATTAAAACGACTTGCGTATGCCAAACTTCAATCAGAGCGTAAGGATATCACTGTCACGGAAACGGCTCTGGTGCACGAGGTATACCTCAAAATGGTTGATCAAACAAATCTTAAAGCTAACAGTAAAAATCACTTTATGGCAATTGCCGCACGATGCATGCGGCAAATCCTGGTTGATCACGCCCGGAAAAAGAAAGCCCAAAAGCGTGGTGGTGACAAACAGAATGTCACCTATATCGATGAACTGTTGAACGTGCATCATCAATCGGATG
>DASQZL010000099.1:0-5536 GCA_035638715.1 Balneolaceae bacterium | reverse complement strand
GGAATGGTTCTGGATAACCGGCTTGGTACTGGGGGTTTTCGTCGGTCCGGTGCAGGCTGCCAGTCGTACATATATGGCCCGTGTCGCTCCGGATCACCTGAAAAATGAAATGTTCGGATTATTGGCTTTTTCCGGTAAGGTGACCGCTTTTGTCGGCCCATTCCTCGTGGGTTGGGGAACTTATTTTTCAGGAAGCCAGCGAATAGGGATGAGCGTAATTACGGTAATGTTCATCATCGGATTTCTCATTCTGTTAAAAACATCTGAGGCACGGTCGATATCCTTATGAACGCGGCCATTAATCTGATTCACTGTAGCTGAGCGTCACCTCAAAAGAAAGACTTCGCTCGTTATCGAGTGCAATATCCGCTTCTGTATCAATATTTGGGGTATCCCGATTGATCACCGTGCACGTGCAATCTTCACCAATATATTCATCCACTTTTTCTTTGATGAAATGTTCCAATTGAGAGGGAGAAAGCGTTTTTAATTTATTACTCATCACATAAAATTTTAGAAATTCAGGCAATTAATTTTGTATGTAAAGTCTAAAAAAATGTATGCAATAAAAAAAGCACCGGTTTAATCCGGTGCTTCTGGTCATGATTGGGAAAATTATTTTTTAGGTGTCAATTTAATGGTGCGATAACCATTGCTGTGTATAGTGACTTGTTGTTCCCACGGATCAAAATTATTATGTGTAATTTTCAATGTATAAGTACCGGAGGGGATGTTTTTTAGCTTAAACTTACCTTTCCGATTGGTCTTTATCATTGTAAAAACATTCAGGTTCGTGCCACTTTCTGCCATATTTGAACTTGAATGATAAGATGAACCCGACTGCATGTTGTTGGTATCCATAGTATCACTGCGCATCGTGGAATCCGTGCTATCACTACGCATTGTCGTATCCGTAGTGTCGCCGGGCATTGTGGTATCCATGGTATCGCTGTGCATCGTAGTATCCATGTTACCGTAGGTCGTCGTATCTGTGGTATCACTTTGCATTGAAGCTTCCTGGGGGGTATTGTTCAAAAGGGTAATAGTTGCATGGGCAACCCCTTTGTTCGTATTTGCGTTCACCACCTTTCCTTTCAGCCAGTAAGTTGATGAATCAGCGCTGCTGGTCTGAGCGTATGAGAGGGTGAAAGTTAACCCAAGTATTAAAGTTAGCAGCGCACTCACTGATGATATTTTTTTAAGATATTTCATAATAGTATGAACAGTTTTTTTGAGAATAATTATTATTATCCATATTCGTATAAACTCGTTTTTGTTCCCAAAATACCCCTTGGAATAAAATAAAAGCTGTTTCCTGAGTATTTACAGATCTTTATAATTAATTAGCTGTAAGTTAAAATATTTATAGTGAACCTTATATAATGAGATATTTATTTGGCTTTTTGTTAGTTTGATCATTATCGTTTTACAGTTATAGTTGCGTTTGGGAATACGCTCAAGAAGACGTCCGCTATAAGTGCACTTAAAATTGAAGTTTGCCTTTTCGAATAAGAGAGAAGAGTGTCAATTGAGCCGGATCTTTCCTATTTTTAGGGTCTATTTTTTAAGCAGTTATTTAAGCATGAAGAATGTTTTTAAGTCTGTAGTTGTTGGTAATTTTTCACCTTTTTGATTCAGTAAAATTTCTGAAAATTGAGTTCCATGCATATCAACTTTACTAAAGAGCGTTTTTTACACCGCCATATCGGTCCTGATACTTCACAAATTGATGAGATGCTTGCAGAAACGGGGAGTGGTTCTCTCGACGAGCTTATGGATCAGACCATTCCGGAAGATATCCGGTTAGAAAAACCGATAGACCTTGACGCCCCGATGAGTGAATACCAGTTCCTAAATCAACTGCGCGAACTGGCTTCAAAAAATGAAATTAAGAAATCATTTATTGGGATGGGCTATTATGATACGCTCACGCCCAATGTCATAAAACGTAATATCCTGGAAAATCCGGGGTGGTATACTTCATATACACCCTATCAGGCCGAGATTTCACAGGGGCGCCTGGAGGCCCTCATCAACTTTCAAACGATGGTTGCCGATTTAACCGGTATGGATATGGCCAATGCTTCACTGCTCGATGAGGGTACTGCAGCGGCTGAGGCAATGTCGATGTTTCATAATTCCCGGAAGGGTGATAAACGGAAGAATAGCGATAAATTCTTTGTTTCCTCTTTATGTCATCCCCAAACTATTGACCTTGTAAAAGGGCGTGCGGAGCCACAGGGAATTGAAGTGATTGTTGGTGATTACAAGCAGGTGGATGTCGCAGATCCCGGGCTTTTCGGGGTATTGCTGCAGTATCCGGGCACGGATGGTTCGGTGATTGATTATACCTCTTTTATTGAGGCGGCCGGAGAGCAAAATATTCAGGTGGCCGTGGCAGCTGACTTATTAAGCCTGGTACTGCTGAAATCACCTGGAACCATGGGGGCGGACGCCGTTGTGGGAACGACGCAGCGTTTTGGAGTTCCAATGGGGTATGGCGGCCCGCATGCCGCTTATTTTGCCACCGATGAACGCTATAAACGAAAGATTCCCGGTCGCATTATTGGCGTTACCCGGGATGAGGAAGGGAATCCGGTCTATCGTATGGCCCTGCAAACGCGCGAGCAGCACATACGGCGCGAGCGAGCTACTTCGAATATTTGTACGGCCCAGGTATTACTGGCAGTGATGGCAGGTATGTATGGGGTGTATCACGGTCCGGAAGGAATCAAGCGTATCGCCAAACGGATTCATGGGCTGACAAAAATCACTGCACAGGGACTTGAAGATCTGGATTTCACCATTGAAAATGAACGATATTTTGATACCCTCACGATTCGTGTAGAAAGTATCGAGATAAAAGAGACGATTCGCGAGTTGGCCATTGATCACGATATGAATTTTCGATACTACGATGATGAACGTATCGGTATATCATTTGATGAGGTCAAAAATCTTGATGACGCGCAAACCGTTATCCATATTTTTGCAGAATCTATTGGAAAGGAATGGTCCGGTTCGGCAGAAAAGATAGCCGGGAATATCACGGTTGATTATCCGTCTTCATTGCAGCGCGAAAATACATTTATGAATCACCCGGTGTTTAATCTTTATCACTCTGAGCATGAAATGCTGCGGTATTTGAAAAGGCTGGAAAACCGGGACCTTTCCCTGGTTCATTCCATGATCTCACTCGGCTCATGCACGATGAAATTAAATGCCACCGCTGAGATGATTCCCCTGACCTGGCCGGAATTCAGCCAGCTTCACCCATTCGCTCCGGAAGCTCAGGCCAGTGGTTACAAGCAACTCTTCGATGAGCTTGAACATCAATTGAAGGAAATCACCGGCTTCGACGGGGTGTCTTTACAGCCCAACTCAGGCGCCCAGGGCGAATTTGCCGGTTTGAAAATGATTCGTGCTTATCACAAACGCAACGGGGAAGCCCACCGTAATGTCACGATCGTGCCCGATTCAGCTCACGGCACAAACCCTGCAAGTGCAGTGATGGCAGGCATGAACGTCGTCGTGACCAAGTGCGACGAACAGGGCAATATTGACCCGGATGATCTGCGACAAAAAGTAGAAGAAAACCGGGAAAATTTGGCTGCTCTGATGATTACCTATCCTTCCACGCACGGTGTATTTGAAGAAAATATCAAAGAAATTTGTAATATTATCCATGAGAACGGCGGACTTGTTTATCTGGATGGCGCAAATATGAATGCACAGGTCGGCCTCACCAGTCCGGCAGCCATCGGCGCGGATGTATGCCATCTTAACCTCCACAAGACATTTTGTATTCCTCACGGCGGCGGCGGACCGGGCGTGGGTCCCGTTGCAGTAAACGACAAACTAACGCCTTTTTTGCCGGGAAATGCGCTCATTAAAACCGGCGGGGAACAGGCCATTGATGAAATATCAGCGGCTCCCTGGGGGAGTGCGAGTATCTTGCCGATTTCATTTGCCTATATTAAGATGATGGGTAGGGCAGGGCTCAGGAAAGCGACGCAAGTAGCCATTTTGAATGCAAATTATTTGAAAGATCGCCTGCAGCCGCATTATCCGATCCTTTATACCGGTAAAAATGGACGTACAGCTCATGAATTTATTGTTGATTTGCGGCCTTTCAAAAAGTCGGCCGGTATCGAATCGGCCGATGTAGCCAAACGGCTGATGGACTATGGGTTTCACTCGCCGACGATGTCATTTCCTGTGCCGGGAACACTTATGATCGAGCCGACGGAAAGCGAAACGAAGCAGGAACTGGATCGTTTTTGTGAGGCAATGATTGCCATCCGTAATGAAATACGGGAAATCGAAGAGGGAACGGCCGATCCGGATGATAACGTGCTGAAGAATGCTCCGCATACCCAGCGTACCGCTATAAAAGATGAATGGCGGCATCCTTACAGTCGTGAGAAAGCGGTATTTCCACTGGATTTTCTCCGTTTTGATAAATTTTGGCCTGCCGTCAGCCGTGCCGATGAAGCCTATGGCGATCGCAATCTGATGTGCAACTGCGTGCCGATGGAAGCCTACAGCGAAGGGCAGCAGCCCGAAGCCGTGGAATAACCTGCACCAAAATGCTGTAGTCCACCTCCAAGGTGGCCTACAGCTTTCAATTCTACAGCAAAAGAAATGGAGGCCATCTGGCAGATGGCCTCCATTATGACCATCGCGAGGGTCCAATTCCAAAGTGGAATGCAGCTGGATATAGCTATTTATTCAAAAGCTGAATATTTTTGCTGACTTTTGTTCTTCAAAAGTAACTCTCAAGAACGAAGAACTGAAAGTTCTGAAGACGCCTGTCTCGTATTCGCCTTGGATAAGAAGGTCGGCTTAATCTGCATACAGCCAAATATTCTTTATTAAGCTTTTGTTTTCATCATCGTTGTTGACAAAATGCTGTAGTCCACCTCGCGGGTGGCCTACAGCTTTCAATTCTACATTAAAAAAATGGAGGCCATCTGGCAGATGGACTCCATTATGACCATCGCGAGGGTCCAATTCCAAAGTGGATTTTTCCCTTTATTTATATCCAGTATTTGCTTTTCACTTTAGAGATCGTACGTTCTGAAAATTTTCTGAATTCTATTTTTGAATTAAAATGATTCTCAATCAGAGTCTTATCCACCAGTGAGCCATTTCTTAAACCGGCTAAATCCGGGTAGCTCGAGAACGGCCAGTCCTCCAATTTAAAAACTAAATTTGCACGAATAGGATTTTGATGAATGTAGGTTAGCAGTGTAATCAGATAATCTAAATCGTCAATTGGTTTTGCTTTAGTATGCTGTTGGAATAAACTGCCATTTCTTTCAAAACTATTATTAAAAGCTTTCGAATACGCACTTAAAAGGATGCCAATTTGTCTTTTTAATTCAGAAATATTGCTTGTGTTAATTTTCACTAAAAAATGGAAATGAGTCGGCATCAAACAATAGGCGAATGTATTCAGAGTAACTTCAAATCGTGCTCGAAAATTTTTGAGAAAATAGATGTAATTTTCTGAAGTCCTGAAAATAAGCTCCTG
>DASQZL010000098.1:0-8661 GCA_035638715.1 Balneolaceae bacterium | reverse complement strand
AACGCCCAAACCAGTGGTGGGTCTATTTCTGCTCAAAATTCGAAGGGAGAACTTAAGGTTCACACCTCCGGCGGCAGTATAAATCTCAAGGATATTGCCGGTTCGGTGGATGCCTCAACCAGTGGAGGGTCGGTTATTGCTACTCTCAATGATATTCGCCACGCAACCCGGCTGCGTACCAGTGGTGGAAATATAGAGGTGACCGTTCCGCAAAATGCCGGTTTGAAGCTGGATCTGCGCGGTAATGCGGTTCATACGCAGCTCAAAAATTTTTCAGGCACTGTTAAACGCAATAATGTTGATGGTACCATTAACGGCGGCGGACCCCTGCTCTCAGCGAGGACGTCCGGCGGTTCGGTACATATATCCTACCATTAAAAGTTTTTGCCTTTCAGTTCAGGACATTGGCATCGTGTTATTGTATTCTGTGGAGAAATCCGGGAAGTAAAAAAATTTTCCCGGATTCTTTATTTATCATAGTTACTATCCACAATATTTCAAGATTGCTTGGACAGTACGCACATCTTTCGGGATGATTGAAGTAGTTATTTTAATAAACAGGTGGTTCAATTCCCCGACCCTTGAGTCGGAATGTATAAAAGAGAAAGGCGTCAAAAATACCGTTTTCTCCGCTTGAGAGGGGTTCGGGATGAAGTTAGATTATAGAAATCCATTTTTGGAACCCTCTCGTTCATATATATATTCAGAGGCTCTGCCTCGGGGTTGTTCATTACCGGCGGCTGCGGCCTCTTGTTATGAGTCCAACAATAGCCGTAAAAATGGTTGAACCAATAACCGCCCAAATAATAGGAATGGTGTGGCCTTCAATAGTGACAGGAAAAATAGTCGTGAATCCTAACTGTCTGGCCAGCCAACTTCCCAGCATGGCGCCTATCAACCCGACGACGATGGAAACCAGGCATCCGCCAAGTGAATAACCGGCGATAGCCTGACCAATAGCGCCACATATTGCAGCAATCAATAAAAAAATTAAAAACCCAATTATAGTCATTTCTTTGTATTCGTTAATTAAATCCTGTTTTCTGCCTGATGGTCTGATATTTTATATAAGTTGGGGAATAAAATTTTTAAGTGCAAAAAATTAGAACTTCATTTTTAAGCAAACCCTTGTTAATTTATAGCCGAGAAGAGAGTTTCTGATAGTTACCTTAAATAAATTAATTTAAATAAAAGGACTTATTATGAAATTTCAAGTGAGATATATTGGTATTCTTCTATTGATTACAGGGCTTTTGTTTGGTTGTGGGCATTCGAAAAAGGAAAAGCAACAACGAGCCCAGGCCCGGCGTGATTCAATCCAGAAGGCGCGAAGAGATTCTTTACAGCGTGTTCGCAAGCAACGGCAAGACAGTTTGGCCAAAGCGCAAGCCCGCGCAGATAGCATTGCAAAGGCAAAGAAAAATGAACAGATTACCCTATCACAGCACGGGAATTACACTATTCAGGTCGCTTCCTGGCGATCGCGCGAAAAAGCGCAACAGCAGGCAGATATATGGCAAAAACGTGGGTTTAAACATGCCTATGTGGTTCAGCACGGTGATACCTCAACCGGCAATGTGTGGTTTCGTGTGCGACTGGGACGCGTTGACAGCCTGAATAAGGCAAAAAAAGTTCAGCAGAAACTCCAAAAAAAGTATCAGGCAAAATCTTGGGTAGCTGGTGTACACTAAAACCGGAAATAAAACATTAAAAGAGTATAACAAGCTTCCGCCGGATCAGCCGGAACTGCTGGAACAGTATATCGAGGAGCATGAGCAGCAAAAGGCCCCGTTAAAACAGGGAGCCGAAGCCCGGATTGTCTGGCACAATAAACGCAAAAAAAATAAAACGCCCTTTTCAATCGTCTATTTGCATGGTTTTCGGGGGAGCCGGAGCGAAGGAGCTCCCGTTCATACTAAAATTGCGAAGTCGTTTGGTTGCAACCTTTACTTGTCGAGATTGCATGGACACGGACTGATCAGAGCGCAAAAATTTGATGATTTGACACCTTCAAATCTAATTCAGTCAGCGATAGATGCCTATAAAGTTGGCCAAAAGATCGGGGAGAACGTCATTCTTATGGGAACGTCCACGGGAGGAGCTTTGGCGCTTTATCTGGCCGGTTCATCATCTCTTTCTTTATCAATTGCCGGTTTAGTGCTCTACTCACCGCTTGTTCATATCTATGGGAAATATGCCCCGCTGCTCGAGAGTACCTTTGGCCGGGTGTTATTGCGGCTTATTCCCGGCAGGAAATATCAACTTCACGGGAAAAAACCATTTTCGTCTGATCAGCGTCATATCTGGTATCACACTTGTCAGCTGAATGGAGCGCTTGCACTCGGAAAGTTTGTTCAAAAAAAGATTGGCCCCTCACTTTTTCAGAATGTTCGCTGCCCGGCGTTTATCGGTTACTATTATAAGAACTGTCGCGAACATGACCGTATGGTGTCAACTGCTGCAATCAGAAAAATGGCTGATGAACTCGGGACGGATTCATCCAAAATTAAACTTAAGAATTTTCCCCATGCAAACACGCACGTCATTTGTAGTTCGCTCTTATCCAATGCGGTAGAAGACGTTATATCATCTACAAGCCGGTTTTTAGCTTCTCATTTTCCGTTTGATGTACGGGCATAAAAGGCTCTTTTTTCCTATTGAAAGTTTTTTGAATCCTTTCATTATTTTTTTCGTAAAATAAAAGGCTAAGGAAAATCTTGATCAATTCATATTTCCATTTTATATATATTTACTATTCGTTATGAAAAATAAACAGCCATGAATTACGCAATACTAATTCTGATTCAATGAAAAATTTTGACATTACACACCATCATCTTTCCTCGTACGATGTACTTAAACTGCAAGGTGAACTTGATGCGCATACAGCTTCTCAATTAGAACAGATGCTCAAAAAGCTGATAGCTAAAAACAAATATCATATTATCGTAAACTTTAATGATCTCGAGTACATAGCCAGCGCGGGGCTGGGCGTTTTTATGGCCTATATCGAGGATGTTCGGGAGCGAGGCGGTGATATTAAACTTACGAATATGAACGAAAAGGTATATAAGGTGTTTGATTTGCTTGGTTTTCCTGCACTATACGACATCCTGGATGATGAACGGGATGCCGTGGAAAAATTTAATTATACGTCAACCAAAAACTAACCGGTGGCTACGCGTAACTCAACTTATACTACCATGACTGTTCGGGCTTCGACCGATTACCTGGCTGACGTACGGGATTTCGTGGCGAAGCAGGCAGCCTCGTTCGGCTTTGGGAAAGAAGAAATTTCGGATATACGGCTGGCCGTGGATGAAGCTTTCACGAACATCATTAAGCATGCTTATCAAAATGATGAAAAACAGTCGGTTAAAATATCTCTCGGTAAAAATGGAGATGCCTTCTGGATTTCATTACTTGATACCGGCCGGTCATTTTCACTTCAAAACTATGAAGAGCCTGATGTAAAAGAACGAGTGCGACAGAAAAAACGCGGCGGAGTGGGCGTTTACCTTATTCGTAAACTCATGGATGACGTGTCGTATCGGCACGAAGGGACAAAGAATGAAATTCGTATGGTAAAAAAGCGGTAGCGTTTTGAGTGCTTCAGGTCTTCATTTCAATGAAAAGCATTCCCGGTTTGAACTGCGTACGCTGCTTGAAACCTCTCGTTTGCTTGCAGAGTCGCACGATATGGATTTCGTGTTGAATAACCTGCTTCTGATTACGATGGGTAAACTAATGGTGCCGCGTGGCATGATTTTGCTGTTTGAACCGGAAAAACGACGATACGTGGTTTCTAAAACAAAGGGGCGAAATATTCTGTCGGAAGGGGAAACAGTTGTCTTTGATAATACGGAAGAAATACAGGAACGCGCTGTCGTTCATTATGATCCGAAGGATGGAGACAGTGAAGAAATGCCGGAATTCCTGAATGGCTATGGCCGATATACGCTATTTAACCTTCGTACAAACAGTGAGCATATCGGCTTCCTTTGCCTGGGTTTAAAGGGGGATAATTCAACGCTAAGACGCCATGAAATTGAATTTATTGAGAGTCTCGCTATGATGTCGTCGGTAGCCATCGCTAATTCACGGATGGTAACAGAATTAAAGCAAACCAATCGCGCTCTCGATCGAAAAATTCACGAACTGAATACACTCTTCGACCTCAGCAAGGATTTTAACCGCATGGTGGACCGGGAAGAGATTATCCGGATTTTTAAATTTGCCATGCTTGGACAGATGCTTATCCGTCGGTTTTTCTTTGTGCTTGAACGGGACGGCAACCGCTCTCTGGCAGCAACAAATAGCATCAAAGGGACGCTGGACAAGGATGAAATCGATAGCTTGTTTTCACTCACGGAAGATATCGTGACCGTAGGTCATGAACTGCAAAACGACCTCCCTTTTTTGCAGAAAAATAATATACGCGCGCTCATTAGCCTCTATTTTCAAGATGAAAAAATGGCCGTGGTGGGTATCGGTCCCCGTGCTAATGGCGAACCATATACCGAATCTGATTTTGACTTCCTGCAGTCGCTGGGCAACCTGGCTCTGCTGTCTATTCAAAAAACCCTGCTGCTTGAAGAACGTATCGAAAAAGAGCGGCTTGAAGAGGAACTCAGTATTGCCAAAAGTATTCAGCAGGGACTTTTCCCCCATCCGTTACCATTGCATCCGGCCCTTGATGTTGCGGCTCAGAATGTGCCTTCCCAGCAAATGGGCGGCGATTATTTTGACATTCTCGAGACGCCGGAAAAAAATTTGCTTTTTGCTATCGCGGATGTTACGGGAAAGGGGACGCCCGCCGCACTGCTGATGGCCAACCTGCAGGCAATGTTACACGTGTTGCTTCCGGTTGACATCTCACTGGATGAAGCAACCGGCCGTATTAATGACATGATTCATCAAAATACACCGAGTAATAAGTTTGTTACGTTTTTTTGGGGGTTATTTAATCCTGAAACTTCGCAGTTCCGGTATGTAAATGCGGGACACAATCCACCGCTTCTGTTTCGAGAGGGAAAAGAAGAAAGCCGGGAATTAAAGGAAGGAGGGCTCATTTTGGGAGCGATGCCCACAACAACGCCGTATCGAAGTAATACCATTACGCTTGAATCCGGCGATCTTTTGGTATGTTATACAGACGGAGTGACGGAAGCGGTTAGTCCACATGGTATCGAGGAATATGGAGAAGAAAGACTCTCCGAATGCATCCGGGCTCGCCGGTCGCAATCCTCAAAGAAAATTATGCAGGCTATTATCGATGATGTCCGTGATTTTACGGGTGACCGGCAGTACGATGATATTACCCTGATTGTTGTAAAAGTGAAATGACCTTGCGCTGCTGTTTTCAATTACTTTTTCTCTCCCGCCCGACGTTTCCAGGTTAAACTTACGCCTGTCAAGACAATGACCATAGCAAGAATGGACAGTGGCCGTGGCAATTCATTAAAAAGGAAATAAGCCAGAACGGATGCAAGTAATGGTTCAACCAATACGAGTGTGGAGAGCAGCGTGGGAGCAATATATTTAACCGCATAATTCATGGATCCGTGACCCAGAATGGAGGGGCCCAGAGCCAAACCCAGTCCGGCCAGAACGCCTATGATCGTTGTATCAAACAGATTGTTACCGGTTATCAGAAGCAACAGTAAGCATGTCAGTCCAGCATAGCTGTAAACAGGAAAAACATAATCAATCCATGCACGTTTTTGCCGGATCTTTTGTCCCAAAAAAAGATAGGCGGCGAAGAAAAAGGCCGCCGAAATAGCTAAAATATTCCCTAATGTGGGGTCTGGAAAGGATTGCTTAAGCTGGCTGTCAAAAATACCCAACAGGGCAGAACCCAGAAAAGCCATAAATACGCCCAGCCAGGAGGTCCAGGCAAATGGCCGCTTAAACCACAGCCGCTCAACCAGGATGATCAAAACGGGGTGAATCGTTACTAAAACCGAGGCTGCTGCGACCGATGTGTAATAGAGCGAGGCCAGCCAGCAGGTAAAGTGAAATCCCAGACAGACGCCTGCTGCAATCAGGTAGATACGTTCACTCAGTGGAATTTTGCGTCGAGCCGGTTCCCGTTTATATGCCCAGTAAGGCAGAAGCAGGACAGCTGCGAAAACGGTTCGGTAGGTGACCAGCGTGATTGGCGAAGTGTGGGTAGCCAGCCGCACCAATATTGGGGCAAAACCGATGGCAATCAGCCCGGCTGCCAGGGCTCCATAAACGCTAAGTTTATTGAACGATTGGTTCACCGGCAGCAGGATTTAAATTTAACAAATATCAGCGAATGCGATCCATTGATTTGACCAGTTTTTGGTCGTCTCGGATTTTTTTTCGGGCCATGATATTAGCTATGAGCGCAATGAGCAGTAAGCCGTCGCCGAGCGCATCATGCCAAAGGAAAAAACCAAATCCTCCCAGCGAAATAAGAATACCAATACCCCAGCCGAAATTAATAGTCTGCAGAGCAATCGCTCCGCCAACCCATTTTATTTGGTTTTCCCGATTTTTATACAAAAAGATGCTGACAAGTGAAAGCAGGCCGGCCAAAACCAGGGCCGCGGTGAAACCAAGACCGATCCACTTCTGCGGATCGCGCATAGCATGGGTATAAAGCGCATTAAAAAAGATGGAGCCATCAAGAATGGCGGCTACAAGCAAATATAAAGATTGTATGCGTTGAATCACTGTTTAAAATGTGTTGATTAATGATTTAAATCGTTAATGAAAATAAGGTCGGAATTTCCTGCGAATTCATCGATAGATTTGTTGTCAATAATCCATCTGATCACTCCACCCTAAATGCGTGTGCCACCGCTGAGCAAGTACAAGATGGCCATGCGTACGGCTACTCCGTTGGTTACCTGCGTTAAAATGATCGATCGGTCGCTGTCGGCCACCTCACTTTCCATTTCAACCCCCCGGTTTACTGGTCCCGGGTGCATAATCATAAAATCCGGGTATTTTTCGAGATGCCGGCGCGTAATGCCGAATTTTTGATGATACTCCCGAATACTTGGAAAGAGCTCTGTGCCATGTTCCTGCCGCTCAAGCTGAATGCGTAGCGCCATGGCTATATCACACCAGCCCAGCGTTTCTTCCAGATTGTAACTTACTTCTACATCCAGACTTTCTACATCGACGGGCATAAAAGTTTGAGGTCCGCAAACCGTTACGTTGGCACCCAGTTTTCGCAGACCGATAATATTTGAACGAACGACACGGCTGTGTGAGATATCACCGATGATGGCAATATTTTTGCCCGACAGATCCGGGTAAAGCTGCTGCATGGTGAACATATCAAGCATGGCCTGGGTCGGATGCTCGTGCGCACCGTCGCCGGCGTTAATGATGGCTGCATCAACCACACGCGTTAAAAAATGGGGCACCCCCGGACTTTTATGTCGCACGACCACCATATCAATTTTCATGGAGCTGATGTTTTGTATCGTATCTTTGAGTGACTCGCCTTTCTGCACGCTGGAGCTGCCGGCGGAAAAATTGACCACATCGGCGCCCATGCGTTTCTGAGCAAGCTCGAACGAGAGACGAGTGCGGGTGCTGTTTTCATAAAAAAGATTAACGACCGTTTTATCTCGTAGCGTTGGCACTTTGGGGACGGGCCGGTCCAGTATTTCACGGAAATTTAGAGCCTGTTCAAGCACATAGCGGATGTCGTCAGCCGAATAATCGGCCAGCCCGAGCATATGCTTATGTGGGAATTCATATGCGGTCTGCTCATCAGCCATTTTTAGGATTCCTCCTCATTTTGATTAACAACATAGACGGCATCTTCGCCGTCCAGTTCATTTACCTGCACACGCACTTCTTCCCGGGTGTGCGTTGGCAGGGTGATACCCACATAGTCGGCGGCAATGGGTAATTCGCGATGCCCGCGATCAACCATGCAGCAAAATTTAATGGTAGCCGGACGACCGTAGCTCATCAATGCATCCATGGCCGACCGTACCGTACGGCCCGTGTAAAGCACATCATCCACCAGTACAATATTTCGTTCATAGAGATCAAACGGTATTTCGGTCACCCGCACCTGCGGCATTTTGAGACGGGAACGAAAATCATCGCGGTAAAAGGTCACATCCAGGATACCGAAGTCGATTTCGTATCCAAAATTATTGTTGATGAGCTGGCAGATACGCTTCCCGATGTGCACGCCGCGCGTCTGCATGCCCACGACTGCAAGAGAATCGGGTTTGTCGTGCGGTTCTAAAATTTGACAGGCGAAACGGCGACATGTACGATTAAAATCATCCGCCGACATTATTTTTGCATTATTCAATGATGAACTCCGTCACCTCCGTTCAAAATAAGTACTTCATAAACGCTGTAAATTTAGGCATTGCCCGGTAAGAACACAATCATAATTATTTTATACCTTAAGCGTACTGGAAATACAATAAATCGAACAATTTTTTACCATGAACAAAGCTTTTTTTCTCGATCGCGACGGAACGATTAACGAAGATACCAACTATGTGCATACCCCTGAGGAATGGGTTTGGTGCGATGGGGCGCTCGATGCACTGTCCTGGATCCAGCAGCAGGGATTCAAAATCATCGTGGTAACGAATCAGTCGGGCATTTCCAAGGGTATATTTTCTGAATCGGATACCCGGCATCTTCATG
>DASQZL010000097.1:0-10015 GCA_035638715.1 Balneolaceae bacterium | reverse complement strand
CCTGGTGAGAATTGTTATACTTGCAAATGCTATAGTAGTAATACTTGCTGCAGTGGCTACGTAGGATCGGTGACATGTATCGGCGGTGATGGGTTGACGTGTTGTGAAGCCAGTTACTCAAATGCTGCCAGCGCATCATGCTCATTTTAATAGAATAAAACCTAATTCTTATTTTAAGTAGTGATCATCTAATTTTAGAGGGCGAGTGCTTTATATGGTACTCGTCTTTTAAAAATTTGGACGAAGAAAATTTAAACCTATGTAAACTTTTGTTTTAGTAAATGAAAAAATTTGTTTCTCTTATTCTTCTATTTGTTTTAATAGCTTGTTCAGCACGAAAGTCTGAACAAATACCTGAAGGTCTAAAACACCTCAAAAATCTAAAAATATACTCAACCAATATAAAGACAGACACTATAAAGTTTAAGCCCCAACAATCTTATGGTAACACTGGAAAGCATCCCATTGGAAGGATAGGCGGCATTAGCGTTGAAAAAAACGGAAGAGTATTTGTTTTAGCAGCGAAAAAACAAACGATTGAAATTTTTCAGCCAGACGGCACTTTTTTAGCACATATTGGCAGTAAGGGGGAGGGGCCTGGAGAATTTATGACGATTAGCAATATGAAAATTGCGCATAACAAGCTTTATGTATATGATAGCCGGAATCTTAAAAAAATAAGTACCTTCTCCTTAAAGTCTTTCGATTTACTAAATGAAGTTAGTGTAAATCCATTAAGTGGAATGAATAATGGGAATCAATTTTATATTCTCAATGATACCACATTCTTAGTCAGTCTCGTTGATGCCAGCCCGCCAAATACACCGAGAATTATTCATTTTTACACCTTTAATGCTAATGAAAAAAAAATCGATCGATCTGATCAGGTTCTCAAAAAACGAATTAAAGAAATATATCGAGTTGCCACAGGTGGTCACATAGACTTCGGTCATAAACCAAATGGGAGAACTACGTTAATTGTGAAAGATAACCATTATTTATATACAGCTTGGTCAGGACATTTTTTAATTAAAGTTTATAATTTAAAGGGGAACTATATTCAAGCGTTTTATTACCCTTATAAAAATCAATTGTTTAATAAAAGTAAATACATTAAGAGTGTTAACCCAGTTTTTCAACCGGATATTCGAAAACTAACATTACCCAAAACCTGGCCGGCGCTGAACAGCATGAAGATCGACAGCCAGAACCAGCTGTGGGTGTCAACGATTGTAAAAAATAAAAAAGTATACCAGTGGTGGGTGCTGAAACCAAACGGCAAATTAATCGCTCGGTTCAGGTGGCCGCGCAGCAAACCAATTGAAGTGATTAAGAATGGCTATCTGTATACCAAAGAAAAAACGAAGAAAGGTGTACCACAGGTGGTGCGGTATAAGATTCAGATGCAGTGAGGAAGGAACCGGCCTCTTTTATCTCATTACGAAGCTCCGGCTTCGTAATGATTACATGAAGCTCTGCTTCAGATGAAGGAAAGAGCCGCCTGTCGCCAATAGTCGATACGTGATTAACCAAGCATTCCCAGGCAGGAGGCCGTGCTTGGGAATGAGATTTAAAATTTCAGGAGATAATTCAATGATCGGCTTGCATTTGTAGAAAACAGATTTAACCTTTGTTTTAGGGATTAAAAAGGTCATCTTTCAAAAAAAAGACCTGTTTTTATTTATAACTAATTAAAAAAGAGGTGCGTATGAAAACGAAAGAGCTCAATTTTATGAATGTTAAAGAAGCCGATCTGCTTAGCCGCGATGAAATGCGTAGTGTTATGGCGGGTTGCGGGGGAGATTGTGGACAGAGTTGCGCCAGTTCCGCTGATTGCGGACTATGTTGTACTTGTCAGATTAGTGGTGTGACAGGGACATGCGTTTCTAATGGAAATTGCAGTTGAAAAAACGCATTATTTAAATTTAAATATTCACTGAACAGAACAATACGCTCAAGCGTCTTGTTCTGCTTTTTGTTTTTAAAGTAGTACTATTTAATTTAGATGTAATTTATCAAACTAATTTTGAGAATTATTCTTAATAAAGCCTGCTACTTATGGTGAAACCCCATTTCGTTTACTTTTCGGCTTTTTTGCTCCTGCTTGCAGCCTGTAACCGGAGAAAACATAAACGCAGCCAATCCTCGCAAATTACCGGCATTCACCTGCGCAAGGATCTTTCGGTCCCTATCGATAGTCTCAGCGGGAGGATCGGGCAGCGTATCAATAACGTAGCCGTCGATCGGAAGGGAAATATCTATCTTGCAGATCAGAGCCAGGCTAAAATTGATATCGTAAGTCCAGAGGGAAACTATCTTGGATCGATCGGAAAAAGAGGACGCGGCCCCGGCGATTTTAACCATCTTAAGGGCGTGGCTATTTATACGGATACCTTGTATGTCCTGGAAAACAACCCGGATCGCTTTTCGGCATTTCGCCTGGACAACCGGCACCTGATACGCATGAAACCTTTTCCCATTATCCTGGTCAAGAAGCACCGGCTCGGGGCTCCCAAGCTGATTTATCCCAGGGCGGACGGGACCTATGAAGTGGTTTTTCCCAATTATACGATGGCCCGTTTTGGCACGCCTTACAATTACGTCACCTTTTCAATGCTTAAACATAACCTGGAACCGGCTGATACGGTGGTACGCAGGTTGCCGCCATCGCGATATTTTCTTTATACGAATCCTAAAAACGGGGGCAAAGTCAATTTTGCTCGTTTTGGTAAGGGATTGGTACCCAAAACGTTGGTTGCTTTTGACGGGCAGGGCCATCTTTATGAGGCCCGTTCAGACAGCATGAATATACAGGTTTTTAATGCAGCTGGTCAAAAAATTCGTGATCTGTCTCACCATTACAGCCCGCCGGCCTTCACCCAAGGTGATTTGGACAGTATTGTAAGTAAGCTCCAGGCCACTCGCTGGAAAAAGGATTTTCGCGCGGCGATAAAACAGAATCATGTGCAGAAAGCTGGTCACTGGATGGCCATGCGAAACCTGCTGGTGGACAATAAGGACCGCTGCTGGGTGGAACTGGTAAATCCCCGAAGGAATAAACAGACCTGGTGGGTATTCAATACTAAAGGCAAACTGAAATGGCAATGTAAGCTTCCCAAACAGGTGCATCTATATGTCGTTCGAAACCAAGAAGCATACGGTATCCTGAAAAGGCAAGGGAAATATCCGATAATTGTGCGATACCATATTAAGGGAATTTGATAATAAAGCTACAAGTTATTCATTACAAACAAACCAAGCTAATCGCCTTGCCCGAAGGATATCGGGATACCGGCGGTTGGAGAATCACCGAATTCTAAATCAGCATAACAAGCCACTGAACTACTGCTTATCCATTAAAATCAGTGTGACCCTGTGGCATAAATGGGGACTTCCACCAACTCTATATATCCACAAGCTAAGTTAACTAATATATTTTAAAATATATTAATTTTGTAAAATATTGTTTAAAACCATGCAAATTCTAAAAAATCGTGTAACACTTAGACAAAGTAGTAGTCTTATAATAACTATTTAGAGTTCGAATAAGCAAAATCTGTAATTTTTTTGATCGAATCACGTTGGTAATAAAAAGAAACAGTATTACCAGATTTTTTTGGTTTAAACTTTATAAGTAATAGGGGAAGGGGGTAACTGTGAGAGAAGAGAAAAAGATAAAACAAATATTAGAAAATTTTAGACAACAATTACTTAAAAGAGCAACTGGTAAACAGACGAAAGTATCTTCATCATCCAGCAATAGCAGCAAAAAAAAACTAAATATACCAGATAAAATATGCCGGGCAGAACAGTATATATACCAGCATCTTTATGAAAAAGATCTGGATACCAAAAAAATAATGGAATACTGTCATACCCACTCTAACGATTTTTCCACAAAGTTTCATTTTTATATAGGAGAGACACCGAAAAGATATATTTTAATATTAAGGATGAAGGCAAGTAAATTAATCCTGTTAGACGAGGCTTTGAATGAAATGCCGATTGTCTTTATTGCCCGATACCTGGGTTTTTCGGGTAAAGGGGCCTTTAATCATTTCTTTAAAAAATATTATGGATTGCCACCGCAAAAATGGAGGCAAGATAAACTGGCTTTATTGTAATTTAAAAACATTATAAGATTATAGATAAGGGTCTTAAGAAGTATAGTATTTTATAATAGTTTGTAATATGTTGCTACAGGGTGAATAACAAGTATTATAAGTGCCGGCAAATTTCTGAGGCCCAATTTTGGCATTTAATTAAATGCTTTGCAATGGATTTAACGGCTACTGAAACTGCTGAGCTCAGTAGTGTTTCCCTGCGTTCGATTACGAATATCTTTGATAAATTTAGAACTAAAATTGCCCGTTGCTGCAAACAAAGCAACCCATTTGAAGGAACCATCGAAGTAGATGAATCCAGGTCGGCCCCCGGCGCATTCCCAGCAAACGTGGCCGTGGTAACCGACACATAAATGGTATAGAGTCTTTCTGGAGCTTTGGCAAACGTCGGCTGGCTCAGTTTAATGGCATGCCGAAACAGAAATTTTATTATTATTTTGAAGGAACTGAGTTCCATTTTAATCATTGTAATAAAAACCTTTATAAAGTTTTATTACAAAGACTCAGAGAAGACCCGCTCTAAGTCCTTTGCTTCATAAGACCCTAAATAACTACCAGGTACGAATTTCATCTTTTAACTCTTCTTTTGACATCGAGTTAATTCGCAGAATTTCTGAATGTTTTATGTCATCTTGCTTCGATGAATGAAACGTACTGTTCTGTCCTCTTTCATGTGTTAAATGAAATAGTGGGCCGGACACACGTTTGTAAGAATATTCTAAAATTTTCCACCTGTTAAGACGTTCCCCGTCTTCTCGTCCCCACCCGTAAAAAGATTCATTTTCCAGCCCTGACTGTATATATGTTGTCCTGTTCGCAAAAAAAGCTCCTCCCACAGGGTCTGGTAGATAAAGTCTTTTCATTTTCCCCCGGTATTTCTGCAGTAGCTCTATGTCTTGTGTCTTAACATAAAGTTCTCTTAAAATCAGAGACGTATCTAAAAAATCTCGCTTATAAGGATATACGAAGTCGACATTATTGGCTCTCAAGTGTTCAATGGATTGTATTATTTGCTCTGGCGGTACCAATACATCGGTATCCCACACCGCTACATAGGGCGTATCACAGGTTTGCACCAGGCGGTTTATATATTTGGTACGATGAAAAATGGGGTCATAATCTTCTACAAACCTCAGAGAGATATTGCTTGGGAGTAACTCTTCTAAAAAGTGGTTATTATAATTATCGGCTTCCAGAATCCTGATATTTGTGTTGAAATGTGACGTCAGGAAATGGGTTACAAGGTAGATGTTTTCCAAGCGTGTAATGGTATCTAATCGAGCTGGTATCACAAAGGTGGTATCTTCGAAATTTATTTTATCACTCATGAAGATATTAAATATTTTCAATTGAGAATTTTGTAAGCCGCCATTTGCCCCATCTCTCCTCCAGAGTGTCCGTAAAGACGCGATTAATAGCGTCTTTACGAATCCCCCCGGCTCTTCTTACGATCGATTGGAATTATGAGGAGTTTGTAAGGTAGTATTTCAAAGCTTACTTGATTATCAGTTATATATAATGATATGATATTTATCATTTTAGAATATTCTATTTTTCAGTAATTTGCTTTTCCGACAATGCGAGAAGCTCCATGGCAACGCCCGCCAGTCCCTTGTGTAATCCCAGATTCTTTCTCTCGGCTTTATCCTTTTCAAGCACTTTCCAGTATTCCGATTCGATTATTTTTTTTATAATCTTCTCCTTCTGAAATAATATTCTCTCATCCTTGGTAATCACATATAATTGACGGCTGATATAAGAAACGCCTGCAAATCCTGTGTTAAAAAATATATTTTTATCGTTTAAATCCCGTTCTATAATATCAAGCAGTTCTAAATTATTCCCCATTAAATCAGCATGCTCTTCCCATTTTGGCAGTTCTGAATATTGCAGGACCTTTTCAAGGGCATATATTAGATACAATTTATTGCCCGGCGAGTGAGGGAACAATGATAATACCATGGGAGACAAGTAATTTAATATTTGATCGATCTTATAAATGTATACATTCATTTCCTTCATTGCTGCGAGTAGTAAGAGGGCAATCGGAAGTTCCCAGGAAATGTTAAACATCAGAGGTTCCCGAACTGACAGTTTCTCTTCTTCAATTGACTGACTTAGCTGATTGATAAGATCTTCCAAAAGCCTTTGAAAGATGAAAACAGAGGCGTCCTTTTCAGAGCTTAAATTTTTACCCCGTAATCGAGAGATGATATATATCAAGTATCCTATAATCTTGCCGGTTTCCTTCCACTTTTCTTTTTGTGATACTATTTGGCTATATATTTTATCATCTACTTCAGATAGTATTTCGTCGGTATCTGCCTTTACGAATTCGTTTTGCACCAAATATTCTACCCCCCATGCTATTCCGGCCAGGCCATTTTCAAAATTTAACGGTGGCTGCTTCCGGGATATTTCACGATATACCTCATCGATTAACTTCCCGGCCATTTTTTGGGGTTCCTCATTTCCCGTTTTTCTGGCAAAGTGGAAAAGGTAAATGCTGAGACCCATTTTCCCATTTAGCAGACCGATATTATTTAGAGAGGAAACTTCCCGGGCTAACAACTCGTTTATGGTAAATATTTTTTGGGGCAGATGATCCATAATTTTAATAGCATTGTGACAATGTGAAACAAACTTAGTCGAATATTTTAATTATTTGTGCCGGCTTCCTGTTAAAGTCCCGTTATCTTATTCCGTAAACTTAAAAAAGTATCGTAATTAATAAACCATCTGAAAAATTTCAGGAGAGATTTCAGGAGAAAATTCAATGATCGGCTTGTAATTGCAGAAAGCAGACGCAATCTTGTGTTAGGGATTAAAAAAGGTCATCCCTTAAAAAAAAGACCTGTTTTTATTTATAATTAAAAAAGAGGTACCTATGAAAACCAAAGAACTCAATTTTATGAATGTTAAAGAAGCCGATTTGCTTAGCCGTGATGAAATGCGCAATGTTATGGCGGGGAGCGGTGGCTATTGTAACGTAACTGTGGAATGCCCGGCTGGCGCACCCGTTGGCTATGTTTCATGTTATGGTACAAATAAATGTAAGAAATATTTTGACTACGTTAAATGCGACGGGGTACCTGATTACTGTTTCTCTTGAGACTCAATAGTCTAAGCGCCTTCTGCCTTATCTACTTTACAGGTTGGTTAAGGCAGAAGGTGTTCTATAGTATTTGCAGAAATAGAGTAGATTTTTTGCCCTTATAGTTATGAAAAAAATCTTTATACTTTTTCTGGTTGTCATTGTTTTTGGGAGCTGTAGGAATAATAAACCTCCCGCTCTCCGGCAAATAAATCCGAAAAAGGTCAAAAATATGGAAAATGACCTGTCTTTAAGTGCCTACACGCTTACCTGTAGCGATACTACTTTGGTTGCAAGCGACTATCACACGAAAAAAATCAGCCTTTTTAGCTACTCTAATCTTCGTCCAATGTATGTGCTAGGTAGATCGGGCCGTGGGCCCGGAGAGTTTAGCTACCCATCAAGTGCGGCTGCCGGGCCGGGCAAGATTTATGTCTCGGATTTTGAAAACGACCGAATAACGGTATTAAATAGCAGCAATGGTTCGCTTGACACAACCATTACCGGAGGATCTCCTTCCAACTCATTCCTGGTTACCGGCAATTCGCTTACGGTTTCCGGCAGATATCTGTTTCTCTCTTTTTCAGCTGTTAAGAATGAAGTGCCCTTCACAAGGGTGAATATAAATAACGGATCCGTAAAACATTTTGGTGAAAAAAGACGTCAGGGTACTTATAGTTATATTTTGTTAATCCATCATCATACTATAATTGCTGTACAACAGAGGAATCCCCTTATAAAATTTTATAGTGAAAGGGGCAAGCTCCTGGCCACAAATAATCTAAAAAGAGACCCCAATCTGGCCGGGGTGCTGGCATATCAGAAAAAATTTCGGGAGCGGTCCAGGCCAAATCGTTTCTTAGATATCTTTTCGGATGCTGCTGTTTATCACAATGATCTGATTATTAACTATAACGCATGGCCACATGGTAAAATAAAAGCCAACCAGTACCTGGTTTATAAAATTAGTCATCATAAGCTTCAAAAGATGACTGCTTTCCGAACAAATATTCATGGCGGATATACAGATACATTTTGTATTCATAATAATATGTTATACAGTAATGGTGGTCCACATGGATTTAATATATATGTCTTTGATTTGTCGTTTTTAAATAATCAAAAATAGTTAAGTCAGCCATACTTGCCAAGCAAAGGTATCGGATCAGGTGCAAAGATGATTTATTCAATTCTCCCAAAGAATTTCAGGAGATTACTCAATGATGGGCTTGTAATTCTACGAAACAGGCTAAACATTTGTGTTAGGGATTAAAAAAGGTCATCCCTTCAAAAAAGACCTGTTTTTATTTATAATTGGTGGATTCAACCATGAAAACCAAATAACTTTATTTTATGAATGTTAAAGAAGCTGATTTGCTTAGCCGCGACGAAATGCGTAATATTATGGCGGGGAGCGGTGGAAGCGGCAGTTGTGGGTGCACGGTAGATTGTGGTTCTTATATATTAGCTTGCGGTGATGCTGGAGCACCTGGAGTTTGCCAATCGTATCCAGATTATGGAGAACTGATGTGTTGTAACGGTACATATTATAGTTGTTAGCCTAAAAAAATAAGGTAATTCTATGATTGCCAACTCAGTGAAGGATCACTTCAGAAGTGATCCTTCACTTAATCATATACCTGTTTGCCTTTCTATTACGTCGATAGTATTTTATACTAAATTATTAGTATAAATAATAATTAGTCATTTAATATTTATGCCCTCTTCAGCCCGGATATTTTTCCTGCTGCTATGTGTTCTTCTTTTTGAAACCGCATGCAGCGGTCATCGGCAGACCACTGGTCCCATCAGCCTATCCGCCCGCAGTAAGATAACGCAGTTCAATGATACCACCTTCTTTAGCTACATTGGGACGATGACAGCGGCCAAAAGCAGCATGTATGTATGGGGAGGTAAAACAAATAAGCTTTATCACCTTAATCGTCGCTTAAAATTGCTTGGGACACTTGGAAGCACGGGCAAAGGGCCCGGGGAATTTACGAGTCTGCGTGATATGAGCTTTGTCAATGACAGTTTATATGCTTATGACCCAGCCCAGGCAAAAATATTGGTTTATGATAACAAAAATGACTTTGTGCGGGGAATAGGACTACCTGATAACTCCGGGTGGCGGATGGCTGTGGACAGCCGAAGTCACATCTTTTTACCCACGCCGGACCGGAGCCATCCGATTACCGAGCTGAATGCCCACGGGCACATCATCCGGGCCTTTGGGCAAAATACCGTGGGCAAAAATAGTTTTCATTTTCGTAGAAACCTACGGATGTTAATCATCCAAAATAACAAACTAATTTCGGTACCCCTGACTGAACCGTTTATTAAAACCTATAGTTTAAAGGGGCAGCTGCTATATAAAACCCCTATTGACCGGCCCGATATACACAAATTAATCTCACTTGTTCAAAAACAAAATGGGGGCAACTCTGCATCTGGTGTGAACATTAAAAAAGGAAATGGCTCCACTCATCCACAGGTTCACAGCCTAAGCCCGCTGTTTAGCGATGCCGCAATACATAAGAATAACCTTTATTTATTAGTAAGAGCAGTATGGGGGAAGGCTAACCTAAACAAAAAATTTACATTGTTGCTCGATTACAGACTTCAAAATAATGGTAAGGTAGTCTACAAAAGAACCTTTAAATTATTCCGGGCGAACCATCAGCATCCATTACTTGGTGAAAAGCTAATTGCGCCGGGCGACCATACGCTTATTGTTTTTAATGAAACAAAAAGTGAAGAAGCATTATTAGTGTTCAAAGATCCTCAAATTTAGTAA
>DASQZL010000096.1:0-10221 GCA_035638715.1 Balneolaceae bacterium | reverse complement strand
GCCGCGATCTGATTAAGCAACTCATCATTGCTTTCGGTATTTTTGAGCACCTTCAGCAGGCTGCCCATCGATTCTTTGGGCGATTTTTTGAGCAGGTATCGCCGCACCATATTTCGTTCTTCAATGGAATCCGGGATGAATTTGTCTTCATTTCGGGTTCCCGAAGCGGTAATATTGATGGCGGGAAAAATACGATCGTTAGCCAGTTCACGATCGAGCATAAGCTCCATATTTCCGGTTCCTTTGAACTCTTCGAAAATAAGATCATCCATGCGGGAATTTGTCTCAATCAAACAGGTAGCAATAATTGTAAGAGAACCTCCTCCTTCAATTTTGCGAGCCGATCCAAAGATCTTTTTGGGAATTTCCAGTGCCCTGATGTCTAATCCTCCTGAGAGTGTTCGCCCGCTGTTAGCCTGGGCAGCATTGTAGGCACGGCCCAGCCGGGTGATGGAATCAATCAAAAGTACGGCATCTTCACCCATTTCTGCCTTCCGCTTCACATAGCCGAGAGTCATTTCTGTTACGCGAAGATGGTTTTTGGTATCCTGATCGTTCGAGGAAGCAAACACTTCTGCTTCGGTCGAACGGATAAAATCCGTCACCTCTTCCGGGCGTTCATCAACCAGCAGCACGCTGGTATGAATATCCGGATAATTCTTACAGACCGAATGTGCGATCTTTTTCAGCAGAACCGTCTTTCCTGTGCGGGGAGGAGCAACGATGAGCGCACGCTGCCCTTTACCTATGGGTGCAATCAGATCTATAACCCGCATATCATAGTCATCAGCATCCTGCCCGAGTTTTATTTGTTCTACGGGCATAATGGGCGTCTGTAGCTCAAAGCGCGACGTTTTATGCCAGTGCATGGGGTCACGATCATTGATTTTTTCAATAGAATGGATATGTCGGTGCCCATGGTTGTCTTCTTCATATTCCCCTTCTATGACGAGGCCGGGACGCAGTTCATTACTTTTTACCTCATCGGGCTTTAAAAAAGGATCACGGGGGTCATAGCTAAACTCATGATCCAGTTTACGGGCAAAGCCGTAGAGTTTTTCATTGATTTGCGTTACTCCGCGATAGCGGCCAGCTACTTTTACATCGTCTCCCTCATTAAAGCGGGGAATAAATACATTGTTATTTTTTTTATTTCTATTATTTCGAGAACGTCCCATACATCCAGTTTTGTGATTTGTTCATGCGTTCAGCGGACCTGCTACGTTTTAATAACAGGATATGCATCCGCTAAAAATTCCAATTTGTTAAATTTATTACAGATAAGGGGTCCGCAAAAACCCGGTTTATCATTAAGCTTACCAATTTTTTTGAGCGATTCCCGCTCTTAAAAATTTGAAAAGCTAAGATGATATTATTATTACTTAAGGCCTTTGCTATGCCCTCGGATCAATCAGAGAAATGAAAGGTTGAGTGGCACAATCATCCTGTGCCACTCAATATCTGCTAATACTAAGATAAGAATGTTTTTTAAATATTGAAACTAATGAGCCCTAACCGTCGTAGTTTCATCAATCCACGAATAACACGGACTTAACGATCCATTAATTTTTATTTTCTTTCCTTTACTCCAGTCACTTTTGAAGAAAATATCCTGCTGCGAAGGCGTATACTGCTTATATGTTTGCAATTGGTTATCTGCATCGCTGCGTACAGATGGATCAACCCGCTTGGCTTTATTTAAGTAATCAACCACTAACCAATAAACCGCCTTGTCCGATTTTTTCAAATTTCGCCCGGACGTACAACTTTGGACGGTATTAGCGTAAATGTCTGCCATGAGAATGTAGGGTTGTCCCCACTTCGGATCGGCATGGATAGCTTTACGGGCATAGTTGCGAGCTGTTTTCAGCTTGTCCTGATTCATATACGCCTTGGCAAGGTTGTAATAGATAGATTTCAGCTTTGACGAGTCATTCGTCTTGCTTTTTGCCTTGTTCAAATAGTTTATGGCTTGTTGGTAGTTCCCATTCTGTATCGCGTAATTGGCCAGTGCGGTAGCATTCTGATAGCTGGGATTGATTTTATATAGCTTTTCATTAATTTTTTCAGCTTGGGTTGTATTGCCCTGTTGCTTATACAGATCGCGTAATTTTTTTAGCGTCTTCTCATCTTTCGGATTTTGCTTGAGCTTTCTCTTATAATAAGCTATTCGTTGCTTAGGAGTATTATATAATTGATTACGCAACTGATCAAAGTATTTGCTCAATTTAGGACTGGCATTATCACCCACTTTATTGATAATGGCCAATGCCTTTTTCTTGGAACTTTTTGTGCCTTTACCAACAAGATTATTTAATAAAACACGGATATAATACCCGTTGGCCGACTGAGCAACTGAATCCGGTTTCAATTGATACGCCTTCATATATTGTTCGGCCTCCTTGGTCTGAGCGCTATCAATGTAGTCACCATATTTATGGTAGAATAGTCCCCTGTTCAGATACCATTGATAACGGTCAATGTCATTTTTAGAAAATTTCTTGAAAGCCTTGTTGTAGATATTATTAACCGTATCTATAAAAGCCGATTTTGTGCTTGGATCGCTTGCCTTGCTTGCAAGACTATCGTAAATCGTGATAAAGCGTTGTATATTTGTGGGAAGATCAAAAGCTGAATAACCCTTGATTTTACGGGGCCAATCCTTCAGAATCCATCGGCCATAATGGAGGGCATCGGTATAATTATTATTTTGAAAATCGCTGTAGAACAGATAATAGGCGCTTTTCTGGTTCATGCCAGACGGCGGTTTTACTTTAAGTGAATCACTACCACTATTATTTTGTGCGTAAATAGCCGAGGCACTCAAAAAGACAAAAGCACCTAAAAGAATCAATTTTTTCATAATCAAACGAGTTTTTCTCACGGTTTGCGTTAATAACTAATAAAATAACAAAATATTATTGCAACTTCGGACGGAAGAAAAATAATTCGGCCAAATTTAAGGATAATTTAATGCCGTATATATTTTCTTTAACAAGATTATGGCTTGTTGTTCCCCGGATACCATAGTAGAAATCGATATCAATAGAGGAGTTAAAGCCTCTTATCCTGGTAGGGGAAAATAAACCAAATCCGGCAGTTAATTTTAATGTATTAATTTTTTTGCCATTTATCTTCAAATTTCCGGTGTCGTAATTTGCTCCGATACGATATTTGAATTGTGAAAGAAATTTATCAGAGCCGGAAACAAAAGGGTAATATTTAAGTCCCGCACCTATTTTATATCGATTGGTGAATGATACATTCGAGGGTGTTGAGCGTAAAGTATTATGATAATCCGACCATTGCTGGAAGCGCCCTTCTGCCAACACAGCTACGCGTCGGCTTGGTTTATAGGTAACACCAGCGGTGATACCGAGAGGGGTATGAATACTTCCGCTGCTTAATTTTTTCTCTCCATTTGAATTTTTATTGTTCGGATTTCCTGTCACATAAGGTTTCTGTTCACTTTTTTTACTTTTTAAATTAACAGGAAAATTTACCGTAATCCCTAAATTTAATTGATTACTTCCGCCCGCTAAAGGAAATGACAGATAGGTTCCAAGCCGATTGCCAAAGCCGGCCCCACTTGTGAGGATAGTGTTATTTACCGTCGTGTAAGAGGTATCTGCAAATGTGGTCGTATAATCGTTCTTAATGGATGCATGATATAGTGAAGCTGCGTATCCCACAGAGACATGCGAATTGATTTTCCATCCCAATCCCAGTTCGTACCGGTTAATTCCGCCAGTACCAAAATCTTTGGTCTTAAAATTAAGCATTTTCTGCCCCGTAGCAGATCCCACAACCTTCTGTCCCGATTTGATTGTTTGAAAAGAACTCCGCGTGTAAGGCGAAAATGAAAGGGAAAGACCAAGTTTTCCCTTACTCAAAGGTAATTGCAATTGAAAACTGTTTACATCAATACGTGAATGATGAGCAGTGCCTAAATTATCTTTGCCACGAAATTTATTAGCTTGTATCCCTCCGGACGCCATTCCATAATAGGTATATCCCCATTGAGCGGGGTTGGCAAGCGTGGGGACCAATGGTTCTACATCGGAGACTCCCCAAACTCCGGCCCCATATGCACTTGAACTGCCGGAACCAGCCGGTAATCCAATGCCAAATTGAGAATATACTGAGCCGTTTTTTGCCATGGAATTGTTTTCCTGGGCAAAGGCGGATGAGCTAATAATCAGAAGAAAGAATAGTATGGATATTTGTTTATTCAATACTATTGGTTGCTGTTATTTGTAGAAGTAATAATGATTTTCGGTGCCTTTGTTCCGGCATTCGAATTAAATAAAATGTTTGAGCGAATCACCCCATCATTTCTACCCGACTTAATATAAAAAGACATATTCGAGCCAATATTTTCAAGAGAGCCACTTTTAATAAGTCTCGTCAAATTGAAATGATAGGCCTTGTCAGAATCGTTGTACGTTGCTGATATCAGCGGTGAACCGGGATCGATTGACTGTGGTAATTCACTACTGTTTGCCAAATGTAAATACAATGTACCACTTTTGGGACGTTCAACATTTGACCCCGCCTGCGCGATGCTGTTATTATACTGTAACTCATCCCGGTAAATAACTAACTCAGCTTTCGAGAGGGTTATGGGGTTTATATTTTTCGAGGAAAAGTCATAGTTAAATGAAAGTGTCTTCTCAAGCGTATTGTAAACCTTTGTTGTGCCTGATATTGAATCGGATGCTTCTTTTCGATTCAAATTGTAGGCCCATCCCATCGGACTAATATGAAGCGAATCTCTTTGTGTGGTCGTATCCGTGGATACTTTTATATTAGTAGCAATGAAATAGCTGTTGCCCGGATCAAAAGCTAAAATTTTGTTCGAATTCTGGGGAACCAGTGCAAATCCATAAAAATTGCGTCTGTAATCTGTATTCCGTGTAGAATCTGTGTTATTAAAATAATTGCCGTATTTGTTTACAAAATGTGAAGATAGCGGAACGGTCACCGAATCGTTACTTGTGACGGTAAATGAGCCGACGACTGAATCCTGTACCAGTTGGACCTGGTTTTTAAGACGCCAGGATTGCCCGCGCCAGGGTTTGGCTATTTCTACAAGTTTAAATTTCTCACCCGCAGAAGGATCGCCGTAAACAGATTCTTTATTGATAATCAACTTCAACTTCATTTGGGTTTTCTGATCGAAGAAATAGTTACCATTGTTCGATGCCAGGTTTGGTTTTATCAAACCGATGGATTTAATATCACCGAACAGGGGATCCTGAAAATGACCTGCTGAAAAGTAGGAACGGTCTCCGCTATAAGCGTTCAGTGCATTGGTATGCAGGTCGCTTAGCTGAGTTGTATCTGTATTTATTTCAGAACTCCGGCTGGGCAGTCCAACGCTCCCGACGGTACCGGAATCTCTACAACCGGCAAGCTGTACAAGAACCACGAATCCTAAAATAATGGATACAGGATAAGATGTTCGATTCCATACCGTTTTTAAAAACTTATACAACGAACTAATACTCTGTTTTTTAAAAATGGTTAATCCTCTTCTTCTGATGAGCTGGCAATATCATCGTAATACTGGGCAAATTTGTCCGATACGGTCTCCGGTGATCCCTGAATTTTTGTAGGTTCGAGCCCCATTGCCTCAAATTCACTATCGAGCTGATCTTTAAGTCGGTTTCCAGTAACCACATGATCACTGAATTGCAAGCCAAGCTTGCGCAAATCAACCTTCCCGTCCTCAATGAGCTGGTCAAGATCTACAGATTCTGAAAGATCAAGCAAATCCAGGATCGTTTCATCAAATATACCGTGATTTTCGGTATGATGAATATTATAAATAATTCGGGTATTTTCGAATAGCGCTTCTTCATTATATTGCTGTTTTATAAGCAACGGAATCAAACCCGAAGGCCAGTCGTGACAATGAATGATATCCGGTTTCCAGCCTAATTTTATAACTGTCTCCAGCACCCCTTTATTATAAAAAACAAGCCTTTCATCATTATCTTCATAATGTTCACCGGTATCGGGTTCCATGAAAAGAGCCTTCCGGTTAAAGTATTTATCATTATCAAGAAAATAGACCTGCAACTTTGCATTGGGTATACTGGCAACCTTAATACGCATACTTTCAATATTATCACCGACTTCCACTTCAATTCCCGACAGACGAATCACTTCATGCAGGCGGTTGCGACGATCATTGATCGTGCCAAACTTGGGAAGCAGGATACGAATATCATATCCCTTATCCTGCAGCGATGCCGGGAGGAAACGAAGCAGATCGGCAGTGTGCGTCATACGCGCAAAAGGAGAAATTTCAGCGGCAGCATAGAGAACTTTCATGAGAATAGAATTACTTGGATGTTATTTTTTATGATCGGGGTTAACACGCTCTTCACGAGGATACAGCTCGTTCACATCATCTTCAATAGAATAAAAATCGAATAGCGTATCCCCCCGCAATCCGAGACGAAGTGTTTCCAGCGGAATCACTTCTTCAGGGTGGATATTACCTAAATTTACGTTGCTCCCGAATTTTTTGATAAACCAGACTTGTTGTTCCTTCTTGGGAGCCTCAAAAATTAAATCCTCAACCGGCGTTTGATCAGCAATTTCGTCAATCAATCCGGAGCGAATTTCGCCATTGGGCCGGAATACGCCAACGGTACCACTTTCACGGGCTTCGCAAATTACCTTCCAGGCACCGGCTTCCAATTCCTTGCGAATCATCTTTACCCATTTATAGGGGGGGATAATGTCATCCGGATTTTTACTGCCTATCTCGGACAAAACCGTTACTTCCTCGCTCATTCGCTCAATAATACTTAGTTTACGCTTGTCGGACAGCCAAATTGTCCCATTAGAAACTTCGGCATACGTTATATTAAAACGATTCAACAATTCAATATAATTTTCGAGCTGATCGCGCAGCACATATGCCTCAAAGAGCGTACCCCCTAAATATACGGGAATATCAGCTTTTGCATATACGGCTAATTTATCTTCGAGGTTTTGCGTTACATAACTTGTCCCCCATCCCAATTTAACGATATCCACATAAGAGGAAGAGGAGGCACAAAAATCTTCTGACTCACGTACGCTTTGACCTTTATCAAGAACAAGAGTGATCCCTTTTGAGCGCGGCTTTTCCGTACGTTCAGGGAGATTATTCAGCTTAAACGACATATAGGGATTAATTTTTGATAAGTTAGACGGCTTAAGATACTAAAATGAAAAGTGGTAATAAAATTATTAAATAATAGCAAAGGCAGATATCTTTTTAAGCGAAGGAGCATACCTATATTGCAAACTATCTATCGTATCCGAAGAGCAGCTATTGGCCTGCGGTTCTTCAAACTTGTGGTCTTTTAACGTTCTTACAATATGATATAGTATATTTAAAATGTATTATATCTCCTAAATATCCTTGCGATGATCCATCTTCGCGGAGTCAGAAAATATGAAAATATTAAAATTATGTACGAGTTAACACATGCATAATATTTAATGATATACATTGATTGAACGCCTGCTTGCCGGTGAAAACAACGATTTCCGTTCGATCGATTCTTGATCACGGAAAAATACCTCGTTCTTCATAAATAATGCCGATTTTTTCGATGGCATCCAGAAAGGCAGCTGTTCGCATATCAATTCCATGCTTCTTCCGTAATTCATTGGTCTCATGATAGGCCTCTTTCATTGTATCCTCGAGACCGGAATAAACGAGATCATACTCATCGGCCCCGTGTGCCAATTCTTTTAATTCGGCTTCTGAGAAAGAACGATCGGAAATACTTTCAATGACTTTTAAAATTTTTCGGTAACTGGTTTCATCGGCTCCCTCCTGCAAACGGCCGAAGCTAACATGCGACAGGTTTTTTAGCCATTCAAAATAAGAGACAGTGACGCCCCCCGCATTCAGGAATGTATCGGGAATGACAAGCACGCCTTTGTCCTGTAAAATTTCATGTCCGTCGGCGGTGGTGGGACCATTGGCAGCTTCGGCTACAATACTGGCCTGGATATCAGAGGCGTTTTTCTCATTAATTTGATTTTGAAGCGCAGCAGGAACAAGAATATCGCATTCTTCTTCAAGGACGGCCCTGTTATCCTCCAATTCTGTAGCATCTTCGAACCCCGATATGGAACCGGACTCGCGGCGGTAATCAATAAGTTTATCGAAGTCAATGCCATCTGCATTGTAAATAGAGCCCTCTATTTCGGCTACCCCCACCAGGCGGGCTCCGCCTTCTATCATAAACTTTGCGGCATGAAATCCAACATTTCCGAGTCCCTGAATAATGAATGTTTTCCCTTCGAGGCCCGGCTCAAGCCCAAGTTTTTTCATGTCATCCTTGTTTTCACAGGCTTGCCTGACGCCAAAATAAACGCCAAGTCCCGTCGCTTCGGTTCGCCCGTGGATACCGCCCATCTCTACGGGCTTGCCCGTTACACAGGCTTCACTGTTGATGTTATTACTTAACTGGCGGTATGTATCAAGGATCCAGCCCATTTCACGCTCGCCGGTTGCATAATCTGGTGCCGGTACATCAAATTCAGGACCAATGAAATCTTTTTTTATCAGTTCAAAGGTGTATCGGCGGGTGATACGTTCAAGTTCACTGTCAGAATATTGGGATCGGTCGATCTGTATGCCGCCTTTGGCGCCGCCAAACGGTACATCAACCACCGCGCATTTATAAGTCATCAGGGCGGCCAGCGCTTTCGTTTCATCTTCGCTGACACTTTCACTGAACCGGATGCCCCCTTTGGTGGGAAGTTTGTGATGGCTGTGTTCAACCCGCCAGCCATGAAGCACTTCGATTGCGCCGTCATCCCGTTCCAGGGGAAATGTAAGATGATAGACGTTGTTATTTATTTTAATCTGGTTTAATAGTCCTTCATCAAACCTTGAGTAATGAGCAGCTTTATCGAAAGAACGGTTAACCTGATCAATAAATTTAAATTCAGACATAAATTATAAATCAATTTAATATTAATATTCTTAAGCGGACTGCTCACACCCCAATGGGCTTCCCGTATTCGTTCGGGCGCTTCAATGTGAGTGCTTTACGAGTAAGAGTGTTTAAATTCAGCAGAATGGATTTTTTCCCAATCGTTGACGTCCCCTTCTGTTTTAATTAATAGAAGGCTGTGAATAGGAAATCTTATATATTCAGATTTGTCCATAGTACTGATGAGCCTTCTTTTTTCTCTTTCAGGAATATTCCCATACATTAGGCTGAGATGTGGAAAATAGCCTTCATCCGACTCATAGCCAAAAAATTTCCCGGCCACTTTTTGCACGTTTAAAAAGCTGTTTGTGTTCTTTACTTTAAAATACAAGCACTGGTAATAATGGTCCCGATATCCCAGGCCCTTTAATTCCACCTGAAATGGAGAAAGAGAACCAGCGAGCGTATCCGTCAACTGAATAAGTTCCGTTTCTCCCTGATACAACCCACTTACAAGGGTTATATGGGGTTCGAACATAGGCGTACCATATTGTTTACTTAATCTTCTTATCCGTTGTTTTAATTCAAAAGCCGTTTCTCCAAAGGGACGGATCCACAACGCATGTTTTTGATGGGCGGCCATAAGTGCAATTTTTTAGCTGATAATTAGCCTTGCGAATTTAAGAGGCATTTACCAATCATTCAATATAAAATTATTATTTAACATGAATTCGAAATAAAAAGGCTAATAAATTAGCTTTATGTTAAATGCTACAATTTAATAATGAATTAATATGAGATAACAGAGGTTCGATTTAAAATCGGTCTGATGGAGATAATAAATAGTAAATAAACGTTCAATGGCTATTACACAAAGCAGCGCTCCTGCGCGCAGATCATGAGAAAACGCAGAGAGTATCAGCAAAAATATCTCCATGAAACTCTGTGGGATAGCTTCTTTCATATTTTGTCAATAAGACTTAGCTCGAATGCTATGATTTTTCAAGTATTAAGCTACTTATTTTTTGTCGGTCAAATCGGGACTGATGGTTTGGGCCATACGGTTGGCCGCTGTTCCATACGGCACAAATGATGGTGATCAATTCACGTTATTTATTAAATAGATTTCTTTGCTCCGGACAAGAAGCTGCTCACATGCGCCAAATTGCAGTCAATTTTTATCTGTGGCTTCACGTTCTAAATATTCGGTTCAACATCCAATATTTTCCGTTTTACTTTGTAATTTTATTACATGATGAATGAGAAA
>DASQZL010000095.1:0-14648 GCA_035638715.1 Balneolaceae bacterium | reverse complement strand
AGTCATGTACAAAGAGTTGGCTAATTACTCAGCATTTTTTGTAAAAAAATGTGAATTTTTTAACCAATATTTTGCCTGTATAATGGTTATTAAAGGTGTACATAATCTATCAATGATCAATCCGGAGGCAAAAACGCCGGATATTATTCAAGATATGCCCATATACCGGGGATCCTGCCAGAAATGAATCGCGGGTATAGGATCTAAAACGGTATTTTGCGTTCTTAAGTCTTATGAGAAACCTCTACCGGGGATTTGAACGGCTTAGGATTTAAAAAAATCTTCAACATTTCTTAATATACATTAACGCATTCATAAAGGAATTTGGATTATGTGCAGGCATATCGAATATTATATCGTTCTTATCATGAAAAATATTCAATTATTTTTTGGGGCTTGCATTATTGTCGGCTTTTTAAGCAGCTGTGCCACAACTCAACAAACCGCTCGCCCAAATCAACAATCGGTAAATAAATATACAGCTTCTTTTCCGACAAAAGATGTTTCGGACCAACTTGTAGCTATCCAGCAATCCGTAAAACGCATTACTTCCAAAGCCAATTTCAGGATACATTTTTTTAATAATCAAAACCTGACGTTAAAAGAAATACGACAATCTCCCAATATTGGAAAATTAGCTTCAAAAAACGAATCTGTACAACGAGGCATTGCCGGCACTGCCGTAGCAATTTTACGAAACGACAATCATATTGCGCTCGTCACAGCCCGGCATGTTGTCTCCTTTCCTGATACTATTGTCACATACAAACAAGGTAAAAATATTCCACAACATAAATTTGTTGCATCAATCGGCATTAAAAAGAAGCAGAATAATTATCTGATATATAAATATCGCCTTCTGACTATGCACAAAATTGCCGAGGATAAGAAGCATGATCTCGCCTTGATTGATGTACCCGTAGAGGGCACAAAAGTTGATATTCCTCCTCTTGATATCACCTACGGTCATGCAAAACGCCTGCAGGTAGGTTCGTTCATTTACATTTTTGGGTATCCTCTGGGGGCAGAAATGGTTACGAGGGGTATTGTAAGTAAACCAAATTACGACGGGAGAGGCAGTTTTTTAACGGATGCTATTTTCAATCATGGGATAAGCGGGGGATTAATTGCAGCGTCAGATAATAACTTTCGAACTTTTCAGTGGGTCGGCATGGCCGTGACGGCTTCAGCTACGCAGCAGCAAGTATTGATACCCAATCCGAATAATGGTCAAGACTATTATAATCATCAGGCCTATACTGATACAGCTTATGTATCCAAAAAAAAGACCATTAATTATGGGCTCACCAGTTCAACCCCTGTCGATCAAATTCTGGCGTTTTTAATCCAAAATGAAGCAAAATTAAAGAAAATTGGACTGAGTGTATCCAATTTACAATAGCGAAACAAATACTTACTAACTGAAAAACGATAGAAACACCTGTCTGGATGACGGGCAAAATATGTTCTTGTTTCCATTACAAAAGTTATACCTCCGCTCCAAAAGACTTCAACATGCAGACTGTGGCTCTCTGGGCCAGCTTCATTTACCGGTGAAAAAAACGATATTTAATCCTTTCGTAAAATAGCTTACCTTTAAACAATGCATTAATAAATTATCCAAATGCATTTACCCTTCACTTATAAATTCATAACTTCAAACTCCATTTTTTAAGAAAATTCACTGAATTATTGCTTTCACTACAGAATATACGACTTGCTTTTGGCGGTCGCGTGCTGCTGAAAAATATTGATGTCCTCATCAATCCCGGTCAACGCGTAGGTCTGGTGGGGCCAAATGGCGCCGGCAAATCAACTCTTTTAAAAATTATGAACGGTATCATAGAACCGCAGCAAGGTTCTGTCCAACATGCCAATGATGAAACGATCGGTTATTTGCCACAGGATGGCGTTACGCCGGACCCGGACAAAACGGTTTTTGAGGAAGTGGAAAGTACTTTTGATGATCTGCTGGCCCTGGAGGAAAAGGTTCATCAAACGCAGCAAAACCTTGCCGCCGTGGACGTTGGTACCTCGGAGTATGAGCAGACTCTGGAAAAATACGGACATCTACAGCACGAATTGGAAGAATCAGGGGCGTACAGCCTTGGAGCGAATATTGAAAAAGTGCTAATGGGACTTGGGTTTAGCACGGATGACTTTTCACGCAATACAACAGAATTCAGCGGTGGCTGGCTGATGCGCATCGCCCTGGCTAAATTGCTCCTGCAAAAACCGACCTACCTCCTGCTTGATGAACCTACCAATCACCTGGATATCGAGTCACTGCAATGGATTGAAGCGTTTCTAAGCAATTATGAGGGCGCCGTTATCCTTGTTTCTCACGACAAAGATTTTTTGAACCGGATCACTAATCGCACCCTCTGGCTGAGTGACGGCAGGATTGAAGATTATAACGGCAACTACCAGTATTTCGAAAAAAAACACGCCGAGCGGATGGAACATCGCCGCAGAGCCTACGAAAACCAGCAGCGAGAGATTAAGGAAATTCAGGATTTTATCGATCGCTTTCGCTACAACGCATCCAAGGCCAAACAGGTGCAAAGCCGCATCAAGCAGCTGGAAAAAATGGACGAAATTGAACTTCCCGACCAACAGGAAGAAATATCGTTTCAGTTTCCCGAGCCGGAGCGAAGTGGAGCCATCAATCTGCGACTTGAAAATGTGAGTAAATCGTATGATGACATCCAGGTTTTTGATAATTTATCATACATTGTCAACCGTGGCGATCAAATCGCCATATTAGGACCCAACGGAGCCGGCAAATCAACGCTGGCGCGTGTTATTGCAGGACATGAATCTATTGATTCAGGCCGTCGGGAGGTTGGTCATAACGTGACTATGTCGTACTTCGCACAGCATCAGGCCGATGAGCTGGACTTGTCGAAAACGGTTTTTGAAATAATGCGTGAGGCTTCGCATGCCGCAACCGAAACGCGCATACGTACCATTTTAGGATGCTTTTTATTCCAGGGCGATGATGTCTTTAAAAAGGTTTCGGTGCTTTCAGGGGGTGAAAAAAGTCGGTTGGCTCTGGCACGCATGCTGCTTTCTCCAGCTAATTTTCTCATTTTCGATGAGCCAACGAATCACCTCGACATACAATCGAAAGACATCCTGCAACAGGCGCTAAAGCAATATAAAGGGACATTTTTGATTATCTCGCACGATGTTGATTTCCTCGATCCCATTGTCGATAAAGTGCTGGAAGTGCGCCCGGATGAGGCCCAAACATACCTTGGCAACGTTTCATATTACTTGCGGAAAAAGAAAGAATATGAGACAAAGAATTCAGCAAATACTGAGAAGCAGTCCCGGCAGGATAATGACTCATTGTCGCGTAAAGAAGAACGACGCATTGAAGCCAGGAAAAGGCAGCGAAAATACGACCGGCTGAAACCGTACAAACAAAAATTTGAGCGTTGTGAAACGAAGATTGAAGAGCTTGAAGCCCGTAAAGCTGAAATTGAGGATCAAATGGCTCAACCCGATTTTTATGATGATTCCGAACGCGTGAAAAAAATCAGTATAGAGTATGAAAAATTGAAGGCTGAATTGGTGGAAATCTATGCCGAATGGGAAGATCTGGCCGAAAAAATTAGCATGGTTGAAGAAGAATTTAATATTTAGTCAGTGCTGAGTAGTAAGTTATGAGTGATGAGTTTTTGCAAAAACTAAAGACTCACGACTCATAACTCAAAACTTATCATTAAACAACATGCAATCTAAAAATTTAACGTTCGAAGGAGCTTTGGGTGATGAGCTCTCGGCCAAGTTGGATCAACCCGATGAAAGCACGCCGAAAGCTTATGTACTTTTTGCGCACTGCTTTACCGGATCAAAAAATATGCGGGCTGTTCGTAATATTGCCCGGGGGCTGACCCGCAAAAATTTTGCTGTCTTCCGGTTTGATTTTACCGGTCTTGGGGAGAGCGAAGGAAAGTTCGAAGAGACCAATTTTTCATCTAATGTCGGGGACCTTATAAAAGCATCTGAATATTTACGCAGCGAATTCCAGGCTCCGGACATTTTGGTGGGGCATTCGCTGGGTGGTGCGGCGGTATTGCAGGCTGCGCATAGAATAAAAAACAGTAAGGCCGTGGCTACCATTGCAGCCCCTGCCGATCCTGAACACGTTGAACAAAATTTTGTGTCTAAAATAGACGAAATCGAACAAAAGGGACACGCTGAAGTGACGCTTGAGGGTCGAACATTTAATATAAAAAAACAGTTTCTTGACGACCTGGAAAGGCAGCACATGGATAAACGAATTCGTGAACTGGACAAGGCGCTAATCCTGTTTCACTCTCCAACAGACAATAAGGTTGGTGTTGAGAATGCGGCTCATATCTTCGAGACAGCCCGGCATCCCAAGAGTTTCGTTTCGCTGGATGAGGCCGACCATCTGATCACCGGGGAAAAATACAGTCTTTATATCGGAAAAATGTTAGCTACCTGGTCTTCCATGTATATTTGATGTGAACCCGGCTTGAGGGAATAGAACCTATGTTAAGCAACTTGAACTTCTTCCGCCATTCTGCTACAGTAGCATAAATACTGCCTAATGTTATTTAAAAACATTCCTGTTGGCATTTCGGACAAAAATGCATTTGGGAGTGCGAAGCTGACGGTTATCAGTATTATTTTATCTCATCCCCAAGCTCCACTTGGAAATGCATATTGGTAGCTCTGTTTTGACTATTCGGTTTTGTAGGCTATGCATGAGAATAGGCCGCGCCAAGCAGGAGGCCCAGGGAAAGGCTTGGGCAGAAATAGCCGTAACTAAATTTTCGACAGCCCTTGCTAAGGTACATAGACCATGCCTAGTAATAAGATCAAAAAATGGTACAAATAAATCCGGTCTTCGAAAGGTGAGATTCCCGCCTGAATTGCGAAATAACCAACTGTGACTAAAGCAATTTTGTCATCCTGCGCCCCGAAGCAGGATCTAATTTAATTGTGACCTTAAAACAAGTGTGTTCCTCGTTTTGGGCAACGAACCTGTCGGGATCCAGCATCTCAATTACTCCGTCATCCAGTAATTCGTTGAGCAGAGGGCTGCGGGATGATTATTACCTCTTTAAAGAGTCTTCCTGTTCATTTTTTCAGTGCTGAAAAAATGAACCAAAAAAACGCACCGGGGGCTCCCAGATGGAAAGGGCTTGTCACCGATATTTGTTAACTGCTTTCATCCGGATCCTGCTTTAAGGTCAGTTTTCCCGGATCTCCCGGACCCGGTGTTTCTTAATCTGCTATTTGTTTTGCCTGGCGCAAGCTCGTTCAACGAAGTTTTAACGCAGGTGGACGTCCGCTTGTGCCAAACGAAGCAGGAGCCTGAGAATGAAATAAATTTGATGGCCTGAGCCTTAGCAGACCAGGTTGGAATGCCAAAAAGCACCAGTGACTATCTTATTTTCTCGGGCCTTCGAAAAATGAGATTCCCGCTTGGAGGCGGGTCCGGAACTAATCTTCTATTAAAACTAAAATTTACTTTTGAGCAACTCTTCCTAACATAGGTTGGCTTATGGGGGCTGTAATCAGATTTTAGTTGTTAAATAGTTTCACTACTATTTTGATAAAAGAAAAAAATGTCTTTAATTAGTATTTAGATATTTACCTAAATATATAAATGAATAAATTATTTAAAGCACTAAACGATCCAACGCGCCGTAAAATCCTGAAAATGCTTCAGGACGATGATCGTACGGCCGGTGAAATTGCGGATGCCTTCGATATCAGTAAACCAAGCATTTCGCATCACCTGGATATTCTGAAACGAGCCAAATTAATCCGCGGGAGGCGTGACGGCCAGTTCATCCATTACTCCATAAATACTACGGTCCTGGAGGAAGCAGCGAACTGGTTTATAGAAATGATAAATAAAAATAAGGACACATGAAGACGCTCAAATACGCTTTTAAAAAAGAGTGGTACAATATCATTCTTTTGATGGTACCTTTTATTGCCATTCCGTTTATTTGGGGGCACTTGCCAAATACCATGGCCACACACTGGAACGCTCACGGGAAAGTCAACGGATACAACAGCAAGGCATTCGGCGTTCTGTTTGTGCCTTTCCTGAATATTGGTATATATCTTCTACTGCTTTACCTGCCATATATTGATCCCAAGAAGCGCATAAAAACCGATCAAAAGCCTATACCTGTACTTCGTACGGTAATCATCGCCTTCTTGCTGGCTGTGCATACGTGGTCGGTTGGAGTAAATTTAGGGATGCAAATTTCAGCACTTCAATGGATCTACCCCGGCATCGGTCTGTTTCTCATTATCTTTGGAAATTATATGCGAACGATTGAACCGAATTATTTTATTGGCATTCGGGTGCCATGGACACTCGAAGATTCCCGAAACTGGCGGCAGACTCATCGCATGGCCTCCTATCTCTGGGTAGTTGGCGGACTTTTACTGATCATTACTTTTCCCCTGTTATCTCAAAAAATTTACGGTGATTTTTTTATAGCCGTCGTCATTGTTCTTGCACTTGTACCCGCCATCTATTCATTCTATCTCTTCGAAACGGAATCTTAAGTTTATGAAATATTTATCTTCACTTTTCACATTATTTTTCATCCTGACTCATTCGCTTACGGCCCAGCAACAACCATCGCTTGCCGGTGACTGGAAGGGATACATTAACATCAATGGGCAGCATCTTACGAATAAAGTTCATTTTGATAAACAGAACAATGGCTATAGCGGAACGATTGATATTCCACAGCAGGGAGCGATGGGACTTCATCTTCAAAAGATCAGGGTTACAAAGAATGATTCCGTTTTCTTCGAATTTGAAGCCGGAGGCTCGGGGCTTGCCAAATATCGGGGACATTTTAAAACGGATTCACTTATCACCGGGAGTTTTCATCAAAATGGATATCATTTCCCTTTTAAAATTCAACGTTTCACACCGGTTTCAACTAATCGAAAGCCGCTACCCTATCACCACAAGGATATCATCATCAAAAACGATTCGATCAAAATTGGCGGTACCCTCACCTGGCCAGAACACGGAAAAGCCAATCAGTTAGTGGTTATGATTTCCGGAAGCGGCGCCCAAACCCGTGATGAAAATGTTATGGGATTTAAAATCTTTGATCAAATGGCTGATTATTTAACGCAACACGGCATCGCCACTTATCGCTATGATGACCGCGGCACCGGCGAATCAACCGGTCGGTTCGATCGGGCGACCCTGGATACGCTGACATCGGATGCCCAAGCCATTGTTACATATTTTTCCGGCAATACCGATCATCACTTTAATACCATTACCCTGCTTGGGCACAGTCAGGGTGGAATTGTTGCGGGTAAGTTAGCGGCACGAGACAGCCTTGTCGATAAGCTGGTTTTGATGTCCTCCCCGTCTATCGAGCTTTACAAAGTGCTGAATTATCAATTAAGGAGACAGTTTCAGCAGGCTCACCTTAAAAAATCACAGATAGCAAAAACACTGACCGCTCTTAACGATGTATTAAAAGCTTACAGAGATAATAAAAATATTTCAGAGGCTAAAAAATATTTCCAGAATCAATTCTCCAGTATGATGAATACCTTACCGGATTCAGTTAAAAATCACATAAACGATCTTAATAAATTTGCCACAAATCAAGCCAACAGCCTGATAGCATCGTTTACGACTCCACAAATGCTATCCCTTAATTTTTATGATCCAAAAAGTGACTTGAGGAAACTTCATATTCCAGTTTTAGCTCTTTTCGGTAGAAAGGATATACAGGTCCGCATTGATAAAAACCGGGCTCCCATGCAGACAGCTCTTGATTCAGCAGGTATTTCGTACCAAATTAATGTATTCAAAGATGCCGATCATCTCTATCAAAAAGCCAAATCGGTGGAAAATGAAAATTATGCAATGCTTCCCAAACATTTCTTAAAGGGCTTTTTACCAACTATTGTAAACTGGATCAAAAGATCGAATGATAAATAAGTATGAGAAACTGTAGCTCCTTTCAGAAAGGAATCCTTGAAAAGAAATTTAAACTAAGATGAGATCTGCTACAATTCCACCCGGGTTCACACAAAATCCTTAACGAGTCAAGAAAAAAATATCTCCTCGGGGATGGGAACGATACTGCAGTTCTTCGGGAAGGGGGTATGTTTATACTTCTAATTTCCCGGGCTCAAGCTTGCACCCAAGACCTGTATAGAAGGTGGCAAACTGTTCTCCGTATCGAATTCAGCTTAAATATGAAAACCAATTAAATAATTACCGAAATTGCAATTCATATACAAGGAAATGATAGATCACTGTGATGAAGATGTTGACGAAGCGGTTTTGGCTTCTGCCCCACTTTTCCCAATTCTCGTCAAAACGAAAAAGATTACCATCCCCACTACAAAAGTGATAAAGGAAGCGGCCAACAGCATGCCATGCGGGGAAATGATAAACAGGGCAGCGATAAATTGTACCGTTATTAAAGTATACAGCAGGTAGGCGATGGAAATCCGGTTCACCTTGCTGATTATGAAAGCTCCCATTGGCGCGCCAATCACGCATATTGGAATACATACCAGCCAAAAATTTATTGCCTGCGTTTGCATATCGCCCAAGATAAAGAAGTGAAGAAATGTCCCAACGATCGCGTTTGAAGTCATTAAAACTACGGACGTTGGGGTAGCTACTTTTTCGGACAGATGATATTTAAGCGTTACAAATGCAAAGGTACAAATATCGATACCGTTACCGAAAATGGCACTTAAAGTACCACCGATAAAACCGATGATTAAAAGTTCAATTTTTTGCCCATTGTTTAAATTGTCCAGCGAATCGTAAGTATCGCGTTTATTGATGTGATTAATAAAAAATAAGGCGATGCCAAAGCTTAGCCAAAATGATACAAACATCATTTTAGCATAGCCGGGAGCAACATGCGGCGCAATAGTGAAAGTGGAAACTATTATTCCAGCGGTCCCCCCGATCATGGCATAAAGCAGGTAAGTCGTCTCAATTTTTATCCCCCGCGCGATAATCCAGAGGCTGGCCGCCGTCATACCGATACTTTGAATGGCAAGACTAAAATTACGGGCTACAGCGGGCTTAATATTAAACACCAGTGTCATAACCGGATAGGCTACTGCACCCCCGCCCTCCGAACTGGCTCCGGCAACCATGGAGCCTAAAATCATGGTTAATGACATATAAAAATTATGTACGAAAAGCCCCCATCCCTCCGTGTAAATCATATAAAAGAACCAACAGATATAGACGAGTACCACCGGCCCAACAAAAATATACAAGAGGCTTTTAATATTTGATTTCATCAAATTATCTATACGAAAGAGCGGTACCAACCGAAACTAATTATAATGCCTGTAAAAATATCTATTCATGCAAATTAAATCAACCCAAATGTACCAATCGTAATCAATATTTTTTTAATAACAGACTTTATTCATTATATTAGTTAGGGTTTTTAACTTTGGTGGTTAAGTAATAAATATATGGTGGTAAATTTTATGACTATTTTTAAAAAAACAAATTCTGAAGTCGGCCATATTAAATTTGGCAGTAAATGGCTATTCTGGATAGGCTTTTTAGCCGTTTGTGTGGGGGTGGCACTTGAATTACCCATGTATATTAATGCGAGTGATGTAGGATACCGGCTCGTTGGCCATTCCATGAGTATGACGATGAAATTTGGGATGGGCCTGGTTGTCACTGGATTGATAACTACCCTGTATAGCCTTATACCTCCTAAAGCAACCCAAAATGATACCGATTACAATTTAAAAGTGAAAGCATTGGACGATGCTTCGATTAATCTGACGCATATTGGATTGCTTTTTGTAATGGCCACAGCTATTACGCTTGATGTAATGAAACCAACTATTTTATCCTTTGTTGTCCCGGGCATGGCCCGCGAATATGGATTGAAATCTCCTGTTAATCCCAATGGTACCATCCCTGTTGCCTTCCTTCCGTTAGCCGGAATAACAGGTACCGTAATAGGTTCTTTTGTATGGGGATGGCTGGGAGACAAAATCGGGCGACGCTCTTCCATCCTGATGGCTGGGGTTGTTTTCATTGCTACCAGTGCATGTGGCTCGATGCCTGCATTTTGGATGAACTGCCTGATGTGCCTGACCATGGGATGGGGCGTAGGCGGTATGTTGCCCATCATGTTTACGCTGATGGCAGAAAGTATTCCTGCCAGGCATCGTGGATGGATGATGGTCCTCATCGGGGGTGATGTGGCAGGCGCTTATATCATAACCAGTGCTCTTTCTTCATGGCTGGTACCCCACTATACCTGGAGAATTTTATGGCTTATCGGATTTCCCACGGGCTTTATACTTATCCTGCTAAATCGATGGATTCCTGAATCGCCACGGTATCTAATCAATCGCGGACGTATTGAGGAGGCCAAAAAGGTGATGAAACGCTTTGGCGCTGTTGCCGTCAAAGAAAAAAAGACGGGTAAAAAAGAAAAACTTGATATTAACGATCGATTCCGACAACTATTCCAGCCGCCCTATCTGGGAATAACGACAACCGTTGCCATCCTCGCTATAGGTGGGGGCTTTGTAGAGTTTGGCTTTGAACTCTGGATACCCTCAAACCTTCAACACTTGGGCTTTTCTCAGGCCGGTTCTTACAAATTGCTGCGCAATGCGGCCTTAATTGGCTTTCCGCTTAATTTCATCATAGCCTGGATGTATGGATTCTGGAGCAGTAAACGGACGATCATTTTGCTCACTCTGCTTACAGCATTATCAATGCTCGGATTTTTGTTTGCCGGTAATACCATTATTCACTACCCTCTGATGCTTTATATTTTGCTAATCATACCCATTTGGGGTATTAGTTCTGTCGTATCCGTGTTGTCGGCTTATGCTGCTGAAATATACCCTACCCGCATACGGTCGCGGGGCGGCGGACTGGTGGCTGGTTTCAGCAAATTTGGAGGCGTACTTGTTATTGCTTTAGTTGTTTTCTCCGTTACCCCTCCTTCTATCGCGACAACAGCTTTAGTTGGTGCTATTCCCTTAATTATCGCAGCGGCAGCAATCATCTTTTTTGGAGTGGAAACGCGAAAACGTCAGCTGGAGAAAATTACCGAAGAACAACTGGATGAAATTGCATTCCAGCCTACTGCAAATTAAAATATCTAATAAATTCACTTTTTCCCCATTCCGAAACTCTGATTCGGAGTATATCTAATCCCAAGCAGGCGCTTGGGATAGAGGTGAACGTGTTCACTCAAACGTTATTCAACGTCTTCCGGCTCCCAGCTTCTCATTTTGTCATCGATGACTTCGCGCAGGCGACTGACCGGTACACGATCCTGCGTCATATCATCACGATAGCGAATGGTGACCGTATCTTCGCCCTCCGACTCCACGCCGTCGAAATCTACGGTTATGCAGAAGGGCGTGCCGGCTTCATCCTGCCGGCGGTAGCGTTTGCCAATCGAGCCGGATTCATCATATCGAACGTTATAATCAGACCGTAAGTCATCGGTAATTTTGTGCGCCAAGTCCTGTAATTTTTCTTTTTTTATGAGCGGAAAAATACCAACTTTAGTCGGGGCCAGTTTCGGATTGATTTTCAGCACGGTCCGCGTGTCGCCGTTTACTTCTTCCTCGCGATAACCGTCACACATGACCATAAGCACGGCACGATCCAGGCCAATAGAGGTCTCAATTACATAGGGTGTGTAGTGTTTTTGTTTCTGTTGGTCGTAATATTCCAGTTTTTTTCCTGAGTATTTTGCATGCCGGCTCAGGTCAAAATCGGTGCGGTTGTGGATCCCTTCAACCTCCTGCCAGCCGATAGGAAATTCGTATTCTATGTCCGATGCCGCCGCGGCATAATGCGCCAAATCTTTATTGGGGTGCGGCTCACTCCGCAGTTTCGATGAACGAATACCCAACTCCTTATGCCAGTTAAATCGTTCTTCCAGCCACTGTTCGTAATATTTTTCATCCGTTCCCGGCTCAACAAAATACTGCATCTCCATCTGTTCAAATTCACGCATACGAAACACAAACTGACGTGCAACAACCTCATTACGAAAGGCTTTCCCGATTTGAGCAATACCAAACGGAATTTTCTGCCGCGCGGTATCCATCACATTTTTGAAATTTACAAAAATGCCCTGGGCCGTTTCGGGGCGCAGGTAAACGGCATCATCATCTCCGTCGGATGACGTTGCACCGAATTGGGTTTTAAACATCATGTTAAACTGCCGTACCGGCGTCCAGTTAAAAGCACCGGATTCAGGCGCGCGGATTTCATAGTCGATTATAATGTTGTATAAATCTTCGCACAGTCCCTCGCGTGAACCCGCTGTATCAAGCAAATGCTGCAGCTCTTCGGCTTTTTTTTCCTTTCCCTTACCGTGCAATTTCGCAATTTCATTTTCAATGAGCATGTCTGCCTGATAACGCTTGTTCGACTGTTTATCATCAATCATCGGGTCATTGAACCCTTCTACGTGACCACTGGCTTTCCATACATTCGGATGCATAAAAATAGCCGCATCAACTCCCACAATATTGGAGTGCTTCTGTGTCATGGACTTCCACCAGATGTCGCGGATATTACGTTTCAGTTCAACGCCAAGCGGTCCATAATCATAAGTTGCGCCCAACCCCCCGTAAATGTCAGATGATTGAAAAATAAATCCCCGCGCTTTTGCCAGCGAGACTATAGAATCAAGACTTTCGAGCTCCGTTACTGCCATGAAGAAATATGCAAATTTTTAAATTATCGTTTAGCTGATGCCAAAGATAGGGAATTTTTAATACTTTAATTAATGCCTGTTTTATGCGTATCTTCAACTGCCGTTTAATACCTCTTAATCAGGAATAAACGGTACATATAATCATCTGCAACAAAATAATTCTTTCAATTAATCAATGAAAAATTTTAACATTGGCATCCTGGGTGCCACAGGAGCCGTAGGACAAAAATTTATTCGTCTTTTGGAAAATCATCCATGGTTTAATATCAAGGCCCTCGGGGCTTCAAAACGCTCTTCCGGCAAAAAATATAAAAAGGCTGTTCATTGGATTGAGCCAACCAAGCTGCCTTTAAGCGTTGCAGATATCGAAATATCAATGTGCGAGCCTGAATATTTTCAGGGACTTGACTTTGTATTTTCCGGCCTGGATTCATCCGTAGCGAGAGATATCGAACGGAACTTTGCCGAAGCCGGCATCCCGGTAATTTCGAATGCTAAAAATTACCGGATGGATGAGTCCGTGCCGCTGCTCGTGCCCGAAATCAACCCGGATCATATTGGTCTCATCAAATCGCAATCATTTACGGAGGATGGCGCCGGGTGGATCGTCACCAATCCCAATTGCGTGTGCGTGCCACTGTCTATGTCGCTGCGACCCATTTATGATGCATTTGGTATCGAGTCGGTTATTCTGACTTCCATGCAGGCCGTTTCCGGTGCCGGATACCCGGGAGAATCCAGCCTCGATATGATCGGTAATGTTGTGCCGTTCATCGGCGGTGAAGAGGACAAAATTCAAACCGAACCCCGCAAGATTCTTGGCTCGTATGATGAACAGGCACAAAATATTTCCATGGCTGATTTTACGGTGCAGGCAACGGCTACGCGAGTACCAACAATAGAGGGACACATGCTTTCGGTCACCGCCAAACTCGAAAATCCTCCTGCCGATGAGGATGAACTTTATGAAGCCATGCAAAAATGGAAAAATCCGATTGGTGATCTGGATCTGCCCTCCTCACCTTCCGAGACGATCCATGTTTATAAAGAATCAAGATTTCCGCAGCCGCGTCTTCATGCCGATCGAGACGGGGGCATGCAATTGGGCATCGGACGGCTTCGCAAAGACACCGTTTATGATGTTTCATACCTTGCTCTTGCCCACAATACCATTCGCGGGGCTGCCGGCGGAGCCATTTTAAATGCCGAGTTATTGGCTAAAAAAGGCTATTTAGCGTAAGATAATCAATAAAAATTCAATGATATAAGGTAGTCCATTTATAGGATGGCCTATATTTTCTATTTTTCAGATGGAGGCCTCCGACAGCCTTCGGAGAGGTCTCCATCATTTTTTGCTCTTTTCCCGGAAAAATTATCAGGGTCTTTGTAAAATCCTCTGCGGTTATTTTTTTAAAATGAATTCGATATAAAAAAACTAATAATTTACTTGCAGGCTTAACTCAATACATTTTAAACTTAATTTATATGAAATAACATAGGCCCGATTTAAAACGGCCCGATGGGGATAAAAATGTTCTATTGCTATTAAACAAAACTGCGCACCTGCCTGCTGAAGCAATTGTGCGCAGACACTGACAAACCACAGAAAAATCTCTCTGAGAAACTCTGTGAAATAGCTTCTTACACAGTCCGGCAGCAGGACTAATAGAACTCATGTTAATAAGCTTTTATTCATCTTCATCCATCTGGTTCAACTTATATTCGGAGTGATGCATCCGCGCCCTTGAAATAAGATCCTGCGCCTCTTTACGGTCCTTACGTTTGATTTTGAGCGTGCACGTGCCCACTTCCGTACCCGGAATATCCTCAAAAACCTTCATTGAGTCACCTTCCAGTACAATTTTTGCCCCAAACCAGCCTTTATCAAACTGTATCGACTCAAGA
>DASQZL010000094.1:0-13474 GCA_035638715.1 Balneolaceae bacterium | reverse complement strand
CCCGCAGGAGAACGCGAATCGCACGGGCGTGCGGTGGGCGGCCTGGACGGACGATGCGGGCAACGGGCTGCTGGTGGCCGGCGAGCCGACGCTGAGCGTCAGCGCCTGGCCGTACAGCCTGCAGGACCTCGAGCAGGCCACTCACACCGACGATCTTCCACAAGAGCCGAATATCACGGTCAACCTTAACGACAAGCAGCAGGGGGTCGGCGGCATCGATAGCTGGAGCCGGCATGCCCGTCCGTTGCCGCAGTACCGGCTGAAAACGTCTCACCCGTACCAGTATCAATTTTATTTGATGCCGTATCACAAAACGAGCACCCCGATAAGTCGGATAGCGAGAAAGGTCTTACCCGATAATGATCAGTAAAAATCCTTGAGATAAAATAGTTATGCTTTAATGAATTATTTTTAATATAATTAATTGATTTTTCTTCGGGGATTTATTATTTGCCATAAAAATTAAATCAATCATGAATAAAAGTAAAAAATATCGTGTATTATGTCTTATATGCGTTAGCTTACTGTTAATAGATGGTTGTTCAAAAAGACATCAAACCACCGTACAATCACCGGATAAGAATGTTCAGCTAACTTTTTCGCTCAATAAAGGGATTCCCAATTATAAAGTGAGCTATCAGGGAAAAGTATTTATCTTACCTTCACCACTCGGCATGAAGTTTAAAAATCACCCTGCACTGCATTCAAACTTTGCGGTTATCGGCACCCGCCGGTCCAGTGCGGATAGAACTTGGGAACCGCTATACGGGACTACTGATACGGTACGAAATCAGTATCGCCAAATGACGGTACAATTGAGAGGAAAGAAAAAGCCGCATCGCAGGTTAAATCTCATATTCCGGGCCTACAATGATGGAATTGCTTTCAGGTACCAGATTCCGAAACAAAAGAACATGGATTCTTTATCGGTTACGGATGAACAGACGACCTTCCACTTTGCGGATAATTACATTGGCTTTCCGTTAAAGCGAACCGGATTTGGAGGTAATTATGAAGGTCGCTATATCAAACAAAACCTCGGTAATATTTCGCCAGATACGCTGGTAGCAGCGCCTCTGCTACTGCATCTCAATAATGGCTGGGCGGCTGTTACAGAAGCAGATCTTACAGGTTATTCGGGCATGTCGCTAACAAGAATTGCCGGCGATTCGACGACTTTTGTGTCGGATCTTGCTCCTTTGCCGAATGATTCAACCATTAAGGCAAAGGTAAAAACACCTTTTAATACGCCCTGGCGAACTATTATGCTGGGCAAGCGGGCCGGTAGTTTAATTACCTCTAATTTGATTATGAACCTGAATAAACCCAGCCAGATTAAAGATACATCTTTTATTAAACCGGGTCAGGTTATTTGGCCCTGGTGGAATGGACGTATTGCTGATCATTTGAAATATAGTGGCCAGCCCAGTACTTCAGTGATGAAATATTATATCGATTTTGCTGCTAAGCATCATATTCAAGCCCTTTTGGTAGATGCAGGCTGGTATTCGACTGAAAGAGCCGCATGGGCTTCACCGAAAAAGCAGAATCCCCTGACGATGGCCAAATCGCGCAAAGACCACTATAATATCCATAAAGTTATTGATTACGGAAAGAAAAAGGGGGTTGCCGTTTATGTATGGGTTCTTGCTAAAACACTTAAGAAAAATCCTAAAAAGGTAATATCAACCTACGCCAAATGGGGCATTAAGGGCATTAAGGTTGATAGCTATGGGGGCGACAATCAGGTTCATGTTTCAGATATTCAGCACTTTGCGCGTCTGGCGGCTAAATATCATTTGATGATGGATTTTCATGGTGCGTATTTGCCAACAGGATGGGGACGCACATATCCCAACTTAATGACACGTGAAGGAGTGATGGGACTGGAACACTCCAAGGGAAGCCCCCACCCAAAGGCCATTCATAATGTCACGATTCCATATACCCGAATGCTTATGGGGGCGATGGATTACACACCCGGCGCTTTTGATCTGGATGGTACCAAAAATCATCCCAAGCATGTCCAAACCACACGGGCCCAACAGATTGCAATGTATGTAGTTTATTATTCTCCGTTGCAGATGTTGGTGGATTATCCCGGCGTGTATAAAAAGAATCCAAAACAGTTCCAGTTTGTCCGAGATATTCCGACCACCTGGGATGAATCAAAATTTATTGACGGAAAGCCGGCTGAATATATTGTCATGGCTCGTCGCCACGGCAAAAACTGGTATATTGGTGCGATGACGAATAAATCTTCGCGGAAGGTAAAGATTCCACTCAATTTTCTGAAGAAAGGGCAAAAATATAAGGCCCGTATATTAAAGGACGCTCCGGATGCTGGAAAAAATCCACAAGATGTTAGTCTAAATAGCCGAATAGTTACTTCGACGGATACGATTATGGCGCAGTTAGCCGGCTCGGGCGGGGCAGCCGTGATTTTAAGTCCACAATAATACAAATGATGGCAGGCAAGTCAGCATATTTAAATGAATAAATCAAAATATTTGGGATGAAGTCTTTTAAAATTCTTGCGTTATTTCTCGTTTGCATAGGAATAAACGGAATAGCTTTTGGACAAGCTAAGAAATCGGCTTCAAACCATAGAACAATACTACTTTGGCCAAACGGAGCGCCGGGCGCCAAGGGAACAACTCCCAAAGACAAGCCTTCAATTACTATTTTTACGCCTCCCGCTTCTAAAGCCAACGGGACGGCGGTACTCATTTGCCCGGGGGGAGGATATGCGATGGAAGCCATGAATAAAGAAGGATACAAACCAGCCAAATGGTTAAATGGCTTGGGCGTGACAGCATACGTTTTAAAATATCGACATGGACCGCGGTATCAATATCCAGCGCCATACTGGGATGCGGTCCGGGCCATGCATATTATTCGCAGTCGCGCTAAAAAGTGGTCTATTGATCCCAATCGATTGGGCATAATGGGTTTTTCGGCCGGCGGCCATCTGGCTTCAACCGTGGGCACACACTGGAAGCATTCCGTACCGTTGAAGGTTGATTCATTGGCCCATATTAGTTCACGCCCCGATTTTATGATTTTGGCCTATCCGGTCATCACGATGAAAAATTCGTTCACTCACCATGGCTCAAGAAGAATGTTGCTCGGAACGCATCCTAAACCGTCATTAGTGAATTTACTCTCCAATGAGGATCAGGTTTCGCAACGGACACCACCAACATTTATCGTACAGGGGACAAATGATCATACGGTTCCGGTTGAAAATAGCATAGCTTTTTATAAGGCATTGCATGCTCATCATGTCCCGGTGGAAATGCATCTTTTTGAAAAAGGTCCGCACGGATTTGGCTTAGCTCAGAATAAGCCCGCCTTATCCATCTGGCCCAAATTATGTGAAAATTGGTTGAGAAGTCACCATCTGCTATCACCAAAATCCAGGTAAATTGAAATTCATTATAAAAATTAAGGATAATTATAGAAATTGATTTGGAAAAGAATACTGTTATCGGTAACATCCGTCTAAGTGGTGTGTATTTTGTTAAAAATAAACGGATTCATATTAATAATTAACAGGGAATTAAAGTATTACTTTAAAAGCTATGATCCGGCTTTTGCCTAAAAAAATAATTTTACTATTATCAATTCTCATTTTGTCTGTAAGTTGCGAGCAGGCGAACCATAATGGATCAGCACAAAACTCATCAACAGCTAATCAAAAGAGGACAACCTTGAACTTGAAGCGATCGAATTTTCAGAAAACAATTAATGGAAAAAAAACAAATCTTTTTAAGCTGCATAACAGCAACGGCATAGAAGTAGCCATAACAAATTATGGAGCACGAATTGTGGGCATCCTCACACCTGACAAAAATGGTAATTTCAAAGATATAGTTTTGGGGCACGATAGCCTGGATGGATATCTGAATGGAAAGGACAATTATTTTGGAGCCATTATTGGTCGATTTGCGAATCGCATTGCAGGAGGGACGTTTAAACTGAATGGTAAGACGTATCATTTACCTACGAACGACGGCCCAAATACGCTGCACGGGGGACCAAATGGATTTGATTCGCGAGTATGGGATGCCAAGAAGCTGAATGACCAGAACTTGTTGCTTACCTATGATTCCAAAGATGGGGAGGAGGGATTTCCCGGCAATTTGAAAATACAAGTCCTTTATACATTGCGGGCTGACAATTCTCTCCGCATTGAGTACACCGCAATAACGAATAAAGAAACGGTCGTTAATTTCACCAACCACAGCTATTTCAATTTAAGTGGACCGGGCTCGGGGAAAATTACGAATGATGTTCTCATGATCAATTCGGATAAATTTACACCTACCGATTCAACGCAAATACCAACGGGTGAGATAAAGCCTGTTAAGGGGACTCCTTTTGATTTTACAAAACCGACTGCCATTGGAAAGCGGATTAATGAAGATAATCAGCAATTGAAATTTGCCCATGGCTATGACGACAACTGGATATTAAATAAACCCAAACCCGGTATGTTGACGTTTGCCGCAAAAGTGTATAATCCCAATAATGGCAGGGAAATAAAAGTATATACGACTGAACCCGGCATACAGGTTTATACCGGTAATTACCTGGATGGCAGCACTACCGGCATCGGTGGAAAATATAATTATCGGTCGGCTTTCACACTTGAAACGCAGCATTATCCCGACGCTCCAAACCACTCCAAATTTCCATCTACCGTGCTGAAGCCGGGTAATATTTTCAGGAGTATTACAGAATTTTATTTTACAACACGAAATGCAAATCAACAGTAACGAAGTTTAACATTTAAATTTATGGCATCTGTAGCATTAAACTATTGGGACTGGGCCGTTATCGGTGTTTATTTCGCTTTTATCATCGGGATGGGCATTTATTTGAATAAATTTACGAAAAGCGGTGAAGATTTTTTTCTTGCCGGACGGAAAAACACATCGTGGGTTGCGGGTTTAGCTTTTCTATCGGCTAACATGGGGGCGCTTGAATTACTGGGGATGACAGGAAATACCTTCAAATACGGTATGTTCGTTGCTCATTTTTATTGGATTGGAGCAGTACCGGCGATGCTTTTTCTCGCCCTTTACATGATGCCTTTTTATTACAGTGGACGTATTAAATCAGTGCCGGGTTATCTTAAACTGCGTTACGATGAAAAAACGCGCATTTTAAACGCCATTTCATTTGCAGTGATGACATTGCTGATGTCCGGCATAAATCTTTATGCCATGGCTCTGGTCTTGCATACTTTCCTGGGCTGGGGGTGGAATTTCAGTATGTGGATGTCAGCCATTACTGTAGCGGTTTATGTAACGCTCAGTGGATTGATGTCTGCCATTTTTACCGAAATCATTCAGTTCTTCCTGATCTGGTTTGGATTATTTTTGGTTGTCGTTTTAGGTATTGTTGACGTAGGAAGTGTTCATCAGGTAATGAGTCGCTTGCCGGAAACATATAAACATATCTGGGCAACGGCAGGCAGCGCCAAACAAAATGGCATGATGGTGACCTGGGCCGGTATTGTTATGGGACTTGGTTTTGTCCTGTCTTTTGGATATTGGACGACCGATTTTCTGGTGATTCAGCGGGCGTTTTCAGCAAAAGATTTACGATCGGCACGTATGACTCCGATTATTGCATCGTTCTTTAAAATGGCGTTACCATTTATCGTTGTTCTTGGTGGTTTGGTAGCTTACGCTTTGGCCCACATACCCTCGAGTGGATTTCATTTGCTCCACGATTCAAGCGGTTCAGTAAATTACGATTCGGCGCTTCCGATGCTGTTACGTCGATTTTATCCGCACGGCCTGATGGGCCTAGGCGTTACAGCATTATTGGCGGGTTTTATGGCCGGACAGGCGGGGAACATCAGTGCATTTAATACCGTTTGGACTTATGATATTTATAATTCAATAATTAATAAAGACGCCTCTGAAGAGCATTTGCTCTGGATGGGACGCGCGGCAACGCTCGTGGGCGTGGGAATCAGTGTTTTAACCGGCTACTGGGCCATGAGCATGCCGACTATTATGGACTACATGCAGGCTATTTTTTCCTGGGTCAATGCGCCTCTTTTTGCTACGATGCTCCTGGGAATGTTTGTAACGTGGATCACGCCAACGGCTGCTTTTACCGGACTATTATCGGGAATGGGGACGTCCATTGGACTATATTTTGCCGTTAAGTTCTCATTAATCCCCAATAGTGCTATTACGTTTTCAAATACGGCAAGTGATATGGCGGCAAATTTCTGGCGCGCATGGTGGGCATGGCTTGTTTGTTTCGTCATTACCATTGTTGTCAGTTTCTTCACCGAAAAGCGTCCCGAAAATGAATTGGTTGGCTTGGTCAAAGGGCTGACGGAAGAAGTGGATACTTCTGCCCTGCCGTATTACAAGAAACCCGGGTTTTACGCGATTCTTTCTGCAATTGTATTTGTTTTCTTAAACATATATTTCTGGTAAGTAATAAACGTTTAAATATTTATGTCTGAACAAACAGAAAAAATGCGGTCCATTTGGTTTTTTGTTGGGCTGCTACTACTGATTATTGGGGCTATTGTCGTAGGATCTGGTATATTTTATGCTATTAACAAGCCCGCCCACCCGTTAAAACTATATAATCTGCATCCTGATATTTGGTGGGGTGGTTTTATGGGCATAATTGGAATTATATTTCTTTGGGTGTCAAGAAAAGTGAAGGTAGAAGGATAGATATTATTGATTTTATGAATGAAATTTTTGAGAAGGTAGAACGTACATTTTTATCAAAATTTGGGAAAACTTGCCTATTCGTTCAGTCGCCCGGCAGAGTAAATCTGATCGGAGGACATACAGATTATAATGATGGCTTCACGCTTCCACTGGCTATTGATAAAAGTATCATATTCGGAATTTCCGGAAATTCAGTCGGTAAATATCGTTTTTATGCCGTTGACAAGGAAGAATCCTATGAGCTTGATATTAATCAGCCGTTGGAGAAATCAGAAAAAGGCTGGCCAAATTATTTACTTGGCGTAATCGACCAGTTACACAATCGTAATTACCAGTTTGATGGATTTGATTGTGTTTTCGCAGGAGATATTCCCATGGGCGCGGGAATGTCATCATCGGCGGCCCTGGAAGGCGGCCTGCTGTTTGGGCTGACTCAGCTTTTCGAATGGAATATACCGCCGGTAGAACTGGCACGTATCGCACAACAGGCAGAAAATGAGTTTGTTGGCGTTCAATGTGGCATCATGGACCAGTTTATTAGCTTGAATGGCAAAGAGAAAAAAGCGATGAAGCTGGACTGCCGATCACTTGATTATGAATTTTACCCGTTTGATAATAATGGTATTGCCATTGTGTTATGTGATACGCAAATCCGTCACGAATTGGCCTCATCAGAATATAACGTCCGCCGGCAGCAATGTGAAGAAGGCGTTGAAGTCCTGAAGTCTTATGACTCCGATATTCGCAGTTTACGTGATGTGTCAATCGGCTTTTTGAAAGAACATCGAGACGATCTCGATCCTGTCATTTTTAAACGCTGTAAATATATTGTCGAAGAGAATGACAGGGTTCTTCAGGCTTGTGAAGATTTACAAAATCACGATTGGGCAGCTTTCGGTCAGCGTATTTTTGCCTCGCATGCGGGTCTTCGCGATGAATATGAAGTAAGCAGCCGGGAATTGGACACGCTCGTCGAAGTCGCTCATCATATCGATGGGGTTCTTGGCGCACGGATGATGGGCGGTGGCTTCGGAGGTTGTACCATAAATATTGTGCAGGAGTCGGCGTATGAAGAGTTTAGTGAGCAGATTCAAAAAGAATACGCAAATAGAATTGAGCAGGAAATAAAAATATATAAAACAAAAGCTTCTGGTGGCACGCATCTGATAAAAGAGTCTGTTGAATCATAAAAATTTTTCTATGACACTTGATTTATCAAATCAGCCGCATCGCCGGTTAAATATTTTAACGGGAGAATGGCTTCAGGTTTCACCGCACCGGGCCAAACGCCCCTGGCAGGGTAAGGAGGAGGAGAAATCAACGGAAGAAAAGCCGAAATACGATCCAGAATGCTATCTTTGTCCCGGCAATGACCGGGCTGGTGATGCCCAGAATCCGGAATACAAAAGTACGTTTGTTTTTACGAATGATTTCAGTGCGCTCAAACCAGACACTCCTTCAGAAACAATTAATGATCACGATTTACTGGTAGCCAGGGGAGAAAAAGGTATTTGCCGGGTTATTTGCTTTTCGCCCCGCCATGATTTAACGCTTCCCGAAATGGAAGTGGCTCAGGTTCGTGAAGTGGTTGATCTTTGGGTAAAAGAATACCGGGAACTTGGAGCAAGACCATATATCAATTATGTGCAGATTTTTGAAAACAAGGGTGAAATTATGGGATGCAGCAATCCGCATCCTCACGGCCAAATTTGGGCCCAGGAAAGTGTACCCGAAGAGCCCTTGAAAGAATTGAAAAACCAGACGGAATATTTTGATAAGCATCAGCGAACACTGCTGACGGATTATCTGGATCTTGAGCTTGAGTTGGATAAACGCGTTGTTGTTAAAAATGATCACTTTGCGGTGCTTGTGCCTTACTGGGCATTCTGGCCATTTGAAACGTTACTAATAAGCCGTCGTCCTTTTGCACGTTTTACGGATATGACGGAGGAGGAAAAAGACGCTTTAGCTGACATTATCAGACAGATAACCATTAAGTATGATAATGTTTTTAACGTATCCTTTCCTTATTCAGCTGGTTTTCATCCTGCTCCGACCGACGGAAAGGATTATCCCCAATGGCATTTTCACATGCATTTTTATCCACCATTGTTGCGATCGGCTACGGTTAAAAAATTTCGTGTAGGATATGAAATGTTGGGAAATTCACAGCGCGATATTACCCCGGAGGCGAGTGCCAATTTGCTCAAGAATTTATCACTGGTTCATTATAAGAAGCAACGACGATAAGAGTGAGGAATATTATTAGCAAGGGTGGCTGAATACTTTTGTTTATCCCGATGTAAAACCAGACCCTTCCGAATTAATTCGGGTTGATACGGTTTATTCCTCTTCCTCCTCCTTTTTCTTTTTCAATTTTTCGAGACGGGTGATTTGTATAATATAATTATCCCTCTTTTCCTCATCTTGCTGCATTAGCTTTTTATAAGTACGTATTGCCGCATCAATCTTGCCCTGTTTTTCATGTATTTCAGCCAGCGTTTCCGAAACAATATTATCATCCTCATCCGATTGAGCCGATCGAATTCTGCTGGAATCTGTTGGGCCGGGACTCTCAGTTTTCCTCCGTTTTGATTCTGCAGAGGCCAATTTTTCAATTAGATTGTCCAGCTCTACAATGGGGCCGGGCGCCATATTATCTTTAGAAGAAGGCGCTTTTTTATTAATTAACAAGTCGTTTGCAGCGTCGGATTGCCACGCTTCAAATTCATTGGGATGCGAAAAGTAATAGTGCAGTTTCCTGAAAAATGGGCTGCCGGGCGCAAAACTTTTTGCCTTCAAAGCATAATTAATTGCCTTGTTGTTTAAATCCTTGCGATGAAAGAACCATCCGAGCAGAAAATACCCAACAGGATCAGGACCTCGTTTTTTAAGCTGTTTCTTGAGACGACGAATCGTCTTATCCGGTGCAGATTCGAACTGTACGGCATAGGAGGCTAAAGATTCAGGTATGGCAAACGGAATATCAGACATAAATTCAAATAGTTTTAATAAATTCAATCACTCAATCATTCAATAAATCATCACTACCAGCCGCTTACTGCCTGATTGAACATATTATTGGCAATTTGATCCAACGCCTGCTGAGCAGCATCATTCTTACCCTGTATGGGATTATCATTCGGGTTGTAGGTTGCAGAACCACTAAAAGCCTTATTGCTCCATTCCGCCTTTTTCTTCTTGGTATACTGAAACGTGGCTTGAACCTGTATTGTGACTTGGTTTTGACTTGCTTGATTATTCCCGTTAACACTGAATGGCTGATCGCTGAATTCATTGATTGATCCTTCCAAAACAGCGTCAGCATTGCTTCGATTATTGGCCAGGTGTAACGGGCTTTTTTTAATAAAACGATCAACCAGAGCCTGATTGAGCTTGTTACTAATATTTGATATAGAGCTGGAAGATTGATTTGCAAAAAAGGGAATATAGACCGTATGAACCCCTTTTGGAATGGACGCTCCCGTAAATCCATAATGAAAACAACCGTTTAAAAAAAGCAAACAGGCAACCATACCGGCATACAGCAACCGCCTCAGAGGCCTATGCGTTAGAATTTTGGAATATTTCATTTTATTTATTGTAACCCGTATTGATCCAGTTTGCGGTAAAGCGTGCGCTCGCTTATACCGAGAGCTTCTGACGCCTTACGGCGATTACCGCCATACTTTCGAAGCGATTGCTCAATTAAAAATTGTTCCGTTTCTTCAATGGAGGGAATGTCATTTCCTTTTAAAAACTCATCGATCGGATTTTTTTCCTCCGTCTCCTCATCCTCTTCACTTATGTCAGTCTCGGCTACGGGTGAAACGTTTTCGGCCTCATCAGAGCCGGAAGTATTCACGTCAATATCAAAGTCACCCATATTGTTGTTTTGCACTTCATCCTGAATATTTTTAGGAAGTGCCTTTATATTATTTCCCGAGAATGCCGAATAAAGGAAGGTGCCGAGCATTTTTTTAAGATCGCTGATATCACTGCTGAGTTCAACCAGCGCCTTGTATATTAGTTGTTGATCACTCTGATCAAAAGAATCGTTCGCTTGATTCTTATTTTTCTTATCCTCAAAAAGTACCGGCAGGTTATCTGCTGAACCGGTATGCTGACGTCCCTTTAGGTATTTTTGGAGCGTTTCGGTATCAATAAACTGCGATTTTTCAAGCACAACCAACTGTTCGGCAACATTGCGGAGTTCACGCACATTGCCGGGCCAACGGTAGGAGGCCAGCAGTTCTTTGGCGTCGTCCGAGAAGCCTTTAAAGACAGAATCGTATTTGGCTGAGTATTCCGTCACAAATTTTCTGAAAATAGGCATAACGTCTTCTGGTCGATCGCGCAACGGCGGAAGTTGTATTTTTACAGTATCAAGACGATAGTATAAGTCTTCACGGAAGCTTCCCTCCTTGACCAGATCCCATAAAACCTTGTTAGTGGCTGCAATCACTCGTACATCAGTTGTTTGAACCTTACTCGAGCCTACCCGAAAATACTCCCCGGTCTCGAGCACACGCAGTAACTTAACCTGTATATTTTTCGGCGTGTCCCCAATTTCATCCAGCAGAATGGTACCTTCATTCGCTTTTTCAAAATATCCCTTGCGTGCTTCGTGAGCACCGGTAAACGATCCTTTTTCGTGGCCGAATAATTCACTTTCAATAATGCCTTCAGGAATTGCTCCACAATTAACGATTACCAAATTATTATGTTTACGTTGACTGATGCCATGAATAGCTCTGGCGGTAACATCTTTTCCCACACCGCTCTCGCCCTGTAAAAGGACGGTTATGTCGGTATGAGCAACCTGCATGATCTTATCGATAACCTGTTTCATGGCTGCAGATTCGCCAATAATACCAAATCGTTCCTGAAATGCTTCACGATCCATAGAAATCGTTCAATTGTAAATTCTTTGCTTTACTGTTGACCTTAAATTTAAGAAAACGGTGAATGGATACATAAAAAAATTCGACTTTTGATGGGCATTAGCGCGTCCGGTGAAATGGAAAATTTTGTTATCAATAATTTACTTTTAAATCGTTTATGGTTTTTTATATTTTTGACGACTATAAATAAATTTGTAAATATTTTTCTTCTATGGATGCACAAGTAGGTTCACTTAGCGAGGAAGAAGAAAAAATTCTTACTCATTTTTCAAATCTTTATGGTCCTAAAAAATCTTTAGAATGCTTAAGTAGACTTAAAGAAGTTTTTAAAAATTATGGTTTTAATTTAAAAAAATCTAAAAAGGAAAGGGATGTCTGGGATGAAACGGATGCCGTTTTAGTAACCTACGGTGATGTAATCCAGGGCGACGGCGAGCCTGAAAAACCGAGCCTCCCAATCCTCGAGTCATTCCTGGATGAATATTTGCAGGACGTTATTTCAACAGTACATATATTATCATTTTTTCCCAGTTCTTCGGATGCAGGTTTTTCAGTAATCGATTACAAAAAAGTGCGTGAAGATTTGGGTAGTTGGGAAGACATTCAGCGCATTTCGGATAAATATCGGTTAATGACGGATTTGGTCATCAATCATGCATCTCGTTTCAACGACTGGTTTAAAAATTACCAAGACGGGGTAAGCCCGGGCAAAGATTATTTTATTAGTGTTGATCCTAATGATGATCTTTCGGCGGTGACCCGTCCGCGCAGTTCACCCTTGTTATCAACCGTACGGACAAAAGATGGACTTCGGCATTTATGGACGACGTTTAGTGCCGATCAAATTGATTTTGATTTTTCAAACCCGGATGTCCTTTTTGAGTTTATTGATATATTCTTCTTTTATTATAAAAAGGGTATCCGGGTCTTTCGCCTTGATGCTATTGCCTATTTATGGAAAAAGATAGGTACGCATTGTATCCATCTTGAGGAGACGCATGAGATTGTAAAGCTCTTCCGCACGATTGTTGAATGCATCGACCCGGATATCACCCTGATTACCGAGACGAATGTACCGCTCGAAGAGAATTTAAGCTACTTCGGGGATCAGGATGAAACGCACATGGTTTATCAGTTTAGTCTGCCGCCCCTGCTTTTACATGCCATCCTGACCGAAAATTCCCAATATTTAACGGAGTGGGCCATTGAGATGCCTGATCTGCCTGAGGGTTCCCTGTTTTTAAATTTTACGGCTTCTCATGATGGCATCGGCGTGCGTCCGCTGGAGGGATTAGTCCCCCAGGATGAATTTGATTATTTGGTAAAAAGCACCAAAGAACGCGGAGGATTTGTTTCATATAAAAAGAATGAAGATAACGGACAAAGTCCCTATGAGCTGAATATTACCTATTTCGATGCCTTTGAAGAACCTGGTAATCCCAACACAACGATTCAGATACAGCGTTATCTGTGTTCACAAATTATCATGCTGAGTCTGAAAGGGGTTCCCGGCATATATTTCCACAACCTGACATCTACGAACAATGATATGGAAAGAGTGCTGGAGTCTGGAGAAAAGCGGGATATTAATCGCAAACAGTGGCAGCGGGATGAACTTTTGGAATTTATAGAAGGGAAAAATGAAAAAGGCTACTGCGCACTCAACGACTATAAAAAACTGCTGAAAGAACGGCGGAAACATCCTGCTTTTCATCCATCGGCCGATCAGAAGACAGTCAATATCGATGATCAATTATTTGCCTTTTTAAGGGTCTCCCTGGATGAGACGGAAAAAATTGCTGTCATCAGTAATATCTCCAGCGCGCAACGAACGCTGAAAGCCGATAAGTTGAC
>DASQZL010000093.1:0-3416 GCA_035638715.1 Balneolaceae bacterium | reverse complement strand
AGGGATTGACCCTCGAAAATAAACGCATGGCAATTGAAGCATTTTCGAAGTACGCTACGGTATTTATATCATCCGAAGAACCTTTACCGGATGATTTACAACAATACCGCCTCCCTGCGCCGGCGAAGAAAATACATGATGTCATTTATTATGCCTCGCTGCTATACGGGGAAAGCGGAACGATGGCCTCAGAGGCTGCAGTGCTGGGCACGCCCGCCATTTTTCTGAATGATACCGGACTTGGCTATACCGACGAAGAGGAGAAGCGGTATGAACTGGTCTTCAATTTTTCCGAGTCCGCTGCTGACCAGGAGGCATCGATCAACAGGGGAATTGAAGCCCTGCAAACGAATGCAGACAAGTGGCAGGAAAAACGATCTGCCTTGCTGGATGAAAAAATCAATTTGACTGATTACCTGGTTTGGTTTGTGGAAAATTACCCGCAGAGTATGCGAAAAACGTATCTTGAATGATAGCAAGATAGTACTAAAAAGAGCTCCCGGCTCAATCAAATATTTTTGAATACATATTTCAGCTGAAGCATTGCCGTTTTGAAATCTTCTTCTTTTATAAGGTGATAAATGAAAGACAAAAAGTCAGTTATTCTGAGCACATCTTTTTGGATGCTGCTCAGGGGTTTATAATCAATGTTGTCATTTTCCAGCGAATACCCTTTCAGCAACAGATATTTCTTCGTGATGCGCTCAATTTTTTGAACTTGCCGGCTGTTAAGCGCTTGCTTATACTTTTGAAAATTATTGCGTAAAATTTTATTCGTTTGACCGCTGGTCGATGATTTTTCCACCTCTTTATTTAGTTCGCCCATGGAGGGCTCGTACGGTATATCCAGGAAATCACAAATATTCGTCAGTATTTTTTCAGGAGCCTGAATGAGGTCTTCGTAATGCAGTTCAAAATAATTGGGATTGCGGATATTCCCGCTTTGAGCCATGAGACTGCGCCATTTTTCAGCCGTCCCCGACAAGCTTTTCCCCCATGTTTTACGATACGAAAGTGCCACATCACGCGGGTCCCGAATTATGTGCAGTATTTTTGCCGAAGGGTAGAGGCCAAATAACAGGTCGGTATGTCTGAGGTACAGGGGCGATTTATCACCCCAGATGTAATTAAAAGTATCAAAGTTGTGAAATTTAACGCTATAGTATTTCAAAATATTTTCAATAAAGTCCGCTGGCTCATTGGATGGTATATTGCTTTTAATCAACGACTCATCTAACGGTTTTTGCCGGCTCGCCCGGTGGTAAAATGTAGTGTCTTTCAGAAAAGAAAAATAATGGTCAATACTTAGTTGACTCCTCGATTTTTTTTGCTCCCATGCTATAAAATCCGGTATAAACTTGGTTTCAAATATAGTTAAGCTAATACTCGAATGATTATTAAGGAATCTTCGCAAAAGTTTTGTCCCGCTTCGGCCTGCACCGACAATAAATAATGGTCCCTTAAATGATAAAGAATCTGTCATAATCTAATAGAGAAAAATTTAGGGTAGCAGCAAAAAATTTTGAATTACAAAGCGGGTTAAAAATTAAAAAGAAGGGTGAAGTTTCGTAAGAAAAACAGGATTTCACCCTGTTTTGATGTGTCTTTTCGCTCATTTCCGAGAAAAAAAAGAATAAAATCTAAACGTTCTTTGAAAAAATTTATCGACAGATAGTTGTTTTTTTTAAAATTATTAAAAGTTCATTTTTCTTAATTTTTTGAGCAATAATACTTATTAACTCAGGTAATTAATAAAACAATATACAATAATTAATAACGTCTTAGGAAATATTTTTGAAACTAATATAGTTATTGCAGGTATCACATTGTTCGAGATACATGATCAAATAGATATGAAACTGCATTAACGATCAACGCGACATTTTGCTTTTGGATTGAACGGCCAAGATTCTTATTGAATATAAACAGTAAAATCGAGGTGATTTCTATTACGCATATATACATAACTATTAAATAATAAAAAATAGTAAACAATATGAAATCATCCGTAAAAATAGCCTTGGAAAAGGAAAATACTGCAGGCCGACGTTTCGAAAGTAGAGAAATAAATGAATCTAAATTTGATTATTTACGCTCCTTTATAGACTCAAGTACACCTGCTATGACTATAATTGGTGAGCATCCATTATCGGGTCAAAACCATAAGGACGTATATAATTTTAAAAATATTTTCAGCCTTAAAAGCCTGAATTATATCTCTTCGCCGAATGAATTTATTAAAAAGATAAATAAAATGTTGCCTGAGGGCGGGATATGGGCAGGTAAGTTTCGTCCTGAAGAAATACGTAAACAGGCCATTCGCAGGTCGTGTGAGAGTCCATATTTATTCTACCCGGTTTATTTTACTGATTACTTTGCTCGCAAAATATCTTTTAAGTTTAAGCTTACACGCCGCCTTTATAAAAAGCTTACGCATGATCAGACAAATATCCTGGCATTTGGCGAGGCGCTGGGACGGGTTGCTGCCGGGGGATTTAAAATTTTAGATTATAAGCAGTTTGGTGAATTTACTTATTTTGTTGCCCAAAAGGTAGGGAAGCCTGCTTTTAACGAATCCGACTCGCACGGTCCTATTTTTAAAATGAAACGGATTGGTGAGGGGGGCAAGATCAGGGAATTCTATAAGTTCAGGACGATGCATGTCTTTGCTGATCAGCTCCAAAATTTTGTTTACCAGCAAAATGGACTTGAAAATGGTGATAAGTTACGAAATGACTATCGTATTACAGATGTAGGCTATTTTTTACGAAAATACTGGCTTGATGAATTACCGATGGTCATGAACATGTTTAAAGGAGATTTAAAATTGGTGGGTGTGCGACCGCTGAGCAATCAGAAGTTTAATCTTTACTCCAAAGATTTGCAAGAATATCGCACAAAATTTAAACCCGGCCTCATACCACCTTTTTACGCAGATATGCCTGAATCATTGGATGAATTGATGGCATCTGAAATCAGATATCTTAGATCGTACGAAAAAGCCCCTCTGATAACCGATATAAAGTATTTATTTAAGGCATTATATAATATTTTCATTGAAGGCGCTCGCAGCCACTAAGTGATATTAAAGATAATTAGTTTTATAATGCATTGTGATTGAAACAGTTAGCATGTTAACTCCGTACGTCTGCGTAAGCTGTTAGCATAAATAGATTCCAGGCCTCAAATACAGGACTCTATACCGGTAGAAAAAAGAATGGATTAATAATTCGTGCCACGAATAAATAGTGATGGAATTATTGACCGCCGATCGAGATTGACAAAAGCAATAATGGATTAAATTAGGGCATACAAAATAATTATCATGAAATTTCCCCAATTGTTCTTATATTCGAAAACATATTAATATTCTTTAGAATTTTGAGCGTTTAAAGTTTCATGGCGAATAATAAATA
>DASQZL010000092.1:0-3246 GCA_035638715.1 Balneolaceae bacterium | reverse complement strand
AATCATAAAATAGGACTGGTTTTTCAGGCGAAGGTGGGCAAAGGCAAGTTACTGATGACCAGTATCGATCTTGAGCACAATTTGAAAAACCGGCCGGTTGCCCGGCAGATGCTTTATAGCCTTGAAAAATACGTTAAAAATGATCAATTCAAGCCGTCCATAAAGGTTAAACCCGCCACAATTCGGAGGCTTTTTAAAGAGTAGATAGTCATCAAAAGTATTAGTACAAGCATGATCAATTATAGTCTCGAGTGAAAACAGCCCGCTTTCTGGTCAATTGATAGATAAGCTTCAGATCCTCTGCCTTACGTAAATAATTAGTATATCTTTTGAAATTACAAATTAATTCAAATATGATGGAAAACGTGCAAGTATGGGAAGAAACGGTAACAATTCCAACCTACCAGACAGGAGAACCGGAAAAGAATCCCATGTTTTTCGAGAAACGCGTCTACCAAGGGAGTTCCGGTAAAGTATATCCCTATCCGTTCACCGAGAATATAAGTGATGAAAAAATCCAGCAAGAATACGAGGTAGTGTTTCTTGAAAATAAATACCTCAAATTAATGGTGATGCCGCAGTTCGGCGGACGCATTCAATACGCGATTGATAAAACCAACGACTATGAATTTATCTATCATAATAATGTGATCAAACCCGCCTTTGTTGGATTGACAGGTCCATGGATATCAGGGGGCATTGAATTCAACTGGCCGCAGCATCACCGACCCAGTACGTTTTTGCCGGTTGATTTTAAGCTGGTTGAAAATGAGGACGGCAGCAAATCTGTTTTGCTTGGCGAAATTGAGCGCATGTCGGGCCTTAAGGAGGTGCATGTCATCACCCTGTATCCGGAGTCTGCGTATATTGAAATATCGGTACGCCTTTATAACGGAACGCCGCTGCCGAAAACATTTCTTTGGTGGGCCAATCCGGCGGTCCCGGTGAATGAAAATTATCAGTCTATTTTTCCGCAGGACGTCCATTTTGTTGCCGATCACGGGAAACGGGATATCTCGCGATTTCCAGTGGCGACCGGAACATATTATGATATGGATTATTCGGAAGGTGTTGATATATCCTGGTATAAGAATATTCCAGTGCCTTCATCATATATGGCTTTATCTTCGGAGTATGATTTTGTAGGAGGCTATGATCATGGAAAGGACGCGGGCATTCTGCACGTCGCTGATCATCACATATCACCCGGCAAGAAGCAGTGGACATGGGGAAACGGAGACTTTGGCAAGGCTTGGGAGCGAAATCTCACCGACGATGATGGCCCATACGTAGAATTGATGACAGGTGTATTTACCGACAATCAGCCGGATTTCAGTTGGCTGCAACCGTATGAGACAAAGAAGTTCAATCAATATTTTTTTCCATATAAGGAATTGGATATGGTGAAAAATGCCAATAAAGAAGTTGCGGTGAATATGGAATATCAGGAAGGGAATTTGACCGTAAAAGCCTATGCTACGCGACCATTTAGTGACTTACGGATTATTGTTAGTCAGGGAAAAGCGGTGATATGGAAGGATGTTGAAGATATTGCTCCTGACAATGCATATAGCAATCAGGTGAAGTTGAATGATGAAATTCAAGAGGATGAATTACATCTTGCCATTTTTAAAAAAAATGGAGCAAAACTGATAGAATTTACTCCTGAAAGCAGGGAAGAGGAAGAAAAATTCCCGGAATTTGCCAAAGCGGTTGCTTCTCCTAAGGATATTTCATCAACTGATGAACTTTATCGCGCGGGCCTGCATCTCGAACAATATCGTCATGCCACTTACTCGCCTGATCCATACTATTTGAAGGCTCTTGAACGGGATCCGGGTGATGTGGATAATAATAATGCATACGGCTTGTTGCTGTTACGGCGCGGGGCTGTAACAGACAGTATTCTATATTTTAGAAATGCCATCGACCGACTGACGGCCCGCAATCCGAACCCATACAAAAGTGAGCCGTACTATAATTTGGGTTTGGCATTGTTCTATTTGGACCGGTTTGATGAAGCCTATGATGTGTTTTATAAATGCACGTGGAATGAACAGTGGAAAGCAGCGGGCTTTTTTCACTTGGCGAGAATTGATTGCCGGCGACAAGATTATGAAAAAGCGCTGTCGCATATAAAAAAATCATTGGCGACAAATCAGGCTAATAATAAAGCACTAAATTTAAAAGCTTCCGTACTTCGTCAAAAAGGACAATACCAAGAGGCCTTAAATATCAGCAGAGAGGCGAACACGTCTGATCCATTAAATTATGGCGCGCTGTATGAGACTGCTTTACTGAACAAAATCATGGAAAATGACAAGGCAAGCGAAAACTCATTCCAAAAGCTTTTATCCTATTTAAACAGGGACGTTAATAATTATCTCGTACTTTCTGCCGAATACATGGATAAAGGAATGTTTGATGAAGCCGTTGAAATCCTACGTGAGGCTGTTCAACAAGACCGTAATTCATTCATCAAATCATATCCGTTAGTTTATTATTATCTGGCCTATGCGTTATCCCAAAAAGGACAAAAAAAAGAAGCTTATGATTATTTAAAAACTGCAGAGCAGAAATCACCGGATTACTGCTTTCCTCATACACTTTACTCGCAGAAAATTCTTGAATTTGCCATTAATCAAAACCCAGAGGGGGCGCGGGCTTTGTATTATCTTGGCAATTTGCTATACGATAAAAAAAGATATGAGGAAGCGATGAGGTACTGGAAAAAATCGCGAGATCTTGATGGTAATTTTCCAACGGTTCATCGGAATTTGGCAATTGCATACTATAATAAAAAAGGAAAAGTCCAAGAAGCCAAAGAAGAACTTGAGAAAGCTTTTGCACTAAATAAAAGCGATGCCCGCGTATTCTTTGAACTTGATCAGCTTTACAAAAAAGAAAATGTATCCCCTAAAGTTCGATTAAAAAATCTGAATGAATTTGAGGGTCTTGTTGAGGAACGGGATGATTTATACTTGGAAAAAATTATGCTAAATAACCTGTTGGGTCATCACGAAAAGTCAGCAAAATTGTTGGCAAGGCGTCATTTCCATCCATGGGAAGGTGGTGAAGGAAAAATTACGGGAGAATATGTTCTTACCCATGTTCAACTTGGGAAATCAAATTTGAAAAACGGAGATTATGAAGCGGCCATTAAAGAACTGAAAAAAGCGCAAATCTATCCCAAGAATCTTGGAGAAGGAAAACTGGCAGGAACACGTGAAAATGATATCTTCTACT
>DASQZL010000091.1:0-3170 GCA_035638715.1 Balneolaceae bacterium | reverse complement strand
TTTCAGGATGTTTTTTCAGTATTTTTTGTAACAGACTTTCAACCTGATCCGCATTTGTCTTTACGTCCTGCCGTTCCAGCTCTTCAGCACGCTTATACAATATTTTTGCATTGGATGGATCTAAATTTTGTGCCTTTTTCAAAGCTTTCAAAGCTTCCTTAATATTGCCTTGTCGGCTTTTCATTAATCCGATAAGAAATTCGATGTCAGCATTTTTCGGTGCTTTTTTTTGGGCATTTTCTAATTTCTTTTGTGCAAACTTAAAATTACCCTGCTGCAGCGCCATCACACCGAGATTTGCCCAGGCCGCAGGTTCATCCGGGTAGAGCTTGGTAACCTTAATCATATGGTTGACAGCAAAGTTGAGATGATCGGTCTCCTCGGCCGCCAAGCTCACATAAAACGCCGAAACGGCCTTTCGATAATTAGCGGATGAGGTATCTACTTTTTTAGTCGACTTTTTCTTACTGCAAGCTTGAAAGGCAATTGCTACTGAAAAAAATATTAATGTACTTAAAGTAATCTTTCGCACATTAGATAAAGCTATTTTCATTGGTGTTTATCAGTTATTTGAAATATCTGAAGGGGTCTGTCATTCCGGGCAACAATTACAAGTTTTCTCCCGTCGGCGTCCTTAATAACTTTCATTGAGCGGGCTTGTCCGTGTACAACGAACCCACTCTTTGTCAGTGGTATTGAATGAAACTGAGAATCTCCATTGCCCGTCAAAAAGGTGCCGTAACCAGCATCATAACGACCCTGACTTGGGTTGACAGCATAAAAATTTCCTGCCAATAAAAGATCTTCATTACCGTCTTTGTTAAAATCTCCGGCAATCATTGTACGAACGGGAGTAAATTGTGCTTTTTTCGGAAGGGAATGTACTGAAAATCTGCCATCGCCTTCATTCTCAAAATAACTACTTTTAAACGTTTTTACTAATTTGACCTTGGCATTATTTAATTGCTTTTTACTAAAAATCTGCCCTATCGTCCGATTTGAAAAATCCCCATAAGAGGAAAACTTTTTCTTGATATCCGGCATCTGTATCATGAGGTTATTCAATCGCGCCAGCGGATATCGTTTTCTCTTTTTTTCAATGGTGATGATCGGATCCAGCGTGCCATTCCCATCAAAGTCACGATCATCTTTGCATACCATACTTGAGCTGCATATATACGCCGTTTGTCCATCCAAATCCGTCCTGAAGTTTATATTCCCCTCCTCCGGCTTTTTTCGACAAGTCTTCGACATTATATTTTTCCATCATCTTGCCCGTCTGATGGAATACCCGCTGATTTATATGCATCCACCGGTTACGGATAGTATTAGCCAAATGATCAAAATGATAGTTAGAAAGGCCTTTATAGGTTATCCACTGAAGAGGAGCCCATCCATTGGGGGCGTCCCACTGTTGGCCTGTATGGTTTGTAGTCGTTACCACTCCTCCCGGTTTGAGGAGATATTTTTTTAGTATTGATACGGTTGAAGCAGCTTGGTTCTTGGTGGCCACATTCATATAAAGCGGGTACATACAAGCAAGGGAAATAACTCCGGTTGAAGCCTGTTGGACAAAATTATAATCCGTGAAAAACTTTTTCTTTTTGCTCCAGCAGTATTTTTGAATCCATTTACGGCGATTTTCAGCCTTCTTACGAAATAAAGCAGCTTTTTTATTATTCCCTTTAATTCTCCAAGCCTCTGCCAGGGTTTTTTCCATGTGGTACATCAGGCTGTTTAAATCAACGGGCACGATACGGGTGGTCTGTATGGTAGTAAGTGATTTCCCATCCTTCAACCACCTGCTGCTGAAATCCCAGCCCGATTCGGCGGCTGCTCTCAAATTCCGATATAGCCTTGCTGGCTTCTCGTTGGATTTGGTTGCAAGCAGTGAATCATGGCGAAACGATTCCGGTCTTGGCCGCGCCTTGCCGCCCCAGTAACGATTCAGAATAACGTTGCCCTTCAGGTGAACTACCCGTCGATATGCGCTAAAATTCTTATGCAGCGAATCCGCACCCCTCATCCAAAAATGGTATTCCTTCTCCATATATGGCAAATAGTGAACCAGCACCTGTTTGTTATTCGTTGCTTGTGCATAAAGCTGTACCATCAATGAAAAGAACGGAGGTTGCGATCGATGCAGGTAATAGGTCCGGTTTCCATTCGGAATAAATCCGTAGCGCTTAATGAGATAGGCAAAGTTCTTCAGCATATCCCTGAGCAACTTCGTTTTGCCCGACTGTTGAAGACCGAGCATCGTAAAATAGCTATCCCAGTAATATATCTCCCGGAATCGTCCCCCCGGTACTACATAAGAATACGGCAGAGGAATAAGTGAAGAATATTTAACAGTAGAGTCGGGTTGACGGGTTAATACAGGCCAGAGCCTGTTGATATGTTCAGCAACCGAAGCCGTGGTATCACTGTGAAAGTGACTGCTATACGAGGAAGGGAGTTTGAAATTTTTATGAACAAATTTACGAAGATTAAAACCAGCCCTATTTTTTTCTGCTTTATATTTGCGCATAATTTCATCGGGGGGCTTCCTGGCAACGGCATCTACAAATGTTTTGGAATCATTAAAAATCCCGGACATTTGGACCTGTACAAACAATTTACCGTATTTTTTGGCCGGAGAAATCTGAGCTTTAAGCTTTGGTGACAGAGCTCCAAATATGAGGAAATAACTGATCAAAAAGAATTGAAATTTTTTCATGCAAATCACCCTTGTGTCAGAAATATTAAATATAAATTAACCCATATAAATTAAGCTTAACAAGATAGGAAGACATGTCTTATAAAGGTTTCCGCTTCTCAAATGTCACCATTGGGCCAAAATTTTAACTAAATATTATTTAATTGAAGCTTTGGAATTCAAATTCCGTTCTGTATATACTTTTAAACTGTCGTTATTTCGGGCTACCAAAATCAGAGGACCTTGCTTTGTTTTAAGCCTGACCAAAGCACGGATTCTTCCACGCACGCTGAAACCACTTTTAGTGGCGGGCACGCTTTTCAGCCTACCCTTTCCATTCCCCTTCAAATATACGCCGTAACTGGCATCGTAACTTCCTATTTGAGGCTTAACTCTATTGAGATTACCTCCCATTAGAATATCCTGATTGCCACCACCCTCAAAATCGCCGGGCAGTATAGCATACATTGGA
>DASQZL010000090.1:0-6684 GCA_035638715.1 Balneolaceae bacterium | reverse complement strand
TCAAAACATTTTAGAGCCGAATATACTTTCAAAAATGGAGGATTGGGAATTTTCTTCTTTTAGTGATTATACCGGTGAAAGGAATGACAATCTTTGCAATAGAGAATTGGCAATTAAAATGCTGGAGCTACCCAACCAGCCAGGAGATTTTTATAAGCAGGCTTACAGCCTGTTGGACCCGCGAAAAATAAAAAGTTTCTATGCTTAAATGTATAATAAGAAGACGATAATACTGTTTATTTTTTTACTGTCCGCTTGCTTATCAAGTAGCATTCATGCTCAAAGTTCTGTCTCCATCCGCCAGGAGGGACGCAATAATAGCGCGACCATAAAACAAGGGCGAGCCGACCAAGCAGTAAGCTCTCAAAAACCTTCTGATTGTACCAAAATGCACAAGCATTTAAATTATATATTAATTCAGCGCAAAAGGGACAAAATAGATACGTTGGTTGAAACGGCAGCTAAGAAAAAGAATACAGTTCCAGAATCGCTCCGTAGAAAAGGGCTTCTTGCGGCTCAATATGGCGATAATAATATTTTAGATGTAATTTTGGCCGACTCGTCAAAACAGCAGCGTTTAAAATCATCTCAGAAAGGATCAGGAAATAGGACTTCGGCAAAATTGTACGCCACTCAAGAGCTTATCGTATCACAAAACGGAAGCGGTAATAAGATAGCTATAAATCCCTGCGAAAACGGACATCGCAGTCCAAAGTCGCAAAATAGGATCAAAATTCATCAAAAGGGACAGGGAAATACCGCTACTGTAATTCACAGGTAGTGTTCATTGCAGGTCCTTGTAAATCATCCCTGCCACGATCATCAAAACCCTCGGGATGGGCCTATCCACTAATGAGGGAAATTCTATTGCCTTTTAAACAGGTTTTATTAAATTCCGGGGTAACCACGCCTTGTGCGGGGTTAAAGATAATCAAACAAGGTGAAGTAGAATTCCCTGTGATGTACCGGTTTCCTAAATGCCGGTCTTTAAAAAAATAGCGTCTGGAACACTGCGAAGTGCAGCGTCCAAAAAAATCCGCTCCGCGGAGGCCGCCCGAAACAGGTGAGCCCGCCTGGTAGCTTCGGATTTTTTTAGCGGAATGCAGCCGGGTTTAGCTATTTTTTTCAACCGGCGGGTTTTGGTCATTTTTGCCCGTTCAAAAGTGACAACAAGAACGGAAACAATCCGAATATTCGGTTGAATACACAAACCTGAATTCTTATCTCGAATGCTCAGGTTAAATTAGTCACTGTTCTCTGCCACCACAGCGGCATTCATCTTAAATTTTTCAAATTTTGCCCGCCGAATGGCACTGCCCTCAAACAAGGCATCATATTGGTCGTTATCCAGCTCCCGCCAAAAATTAATATCGTGATTTAAAATTTTTTTCCGTGGTTCAAGGTCATCCATTTGTGTATATCTTGCCTCCCGGTTCCACGGACATACATCCTGACAGATATCGCATCCGTATAGCCAATCTCCAACAGCATCCCGAAATTGCCCGGGAATTTGTTCTTTTAATTCAATAGTGTGATAAGAAATGCACTTGGTTGCATCGACTCTGTAAGGCTCATAAATAGCGTTCGTCGGGCAGGCGTCGATGCAGCGTGTGCATGTGCCGCAATGATCTGTTACCTGGGTGCTGTAAGAGAATTCGGCATCAATAATCATTTCTCCAATGAACAGGAAAGAACCAATTTCCCGGTTTAGAAGATTGGAATTTTTTCCGATCCATCCCAGTCCGGCCCGTACGGCCCATGCTTTATCGAGTACCGGGGCTGAATCGACAAAAACACGACCATTTAAATCACCAAGAAGCTCTTCGGTAAAAGCGAATAGTTTTTTGAGCTTTTTTTTATAGACTTTGTGATAATCACGTCCCTGGGCATATTTGGCAATTTTAGGAGTGCCCGTTTGTTTTTGCTGTCGCTTGTGATCAGGGTGGAAGTAGCTACCAATAACTGAGACGACTGATTTGGAACCGGGCACCAGCTTTGTAGGATCGACCCTTTTGTCGAAATAATTTTCCATCCAGTGCATGGTACCATGCCGACCCTGATTGAGCCATTCTTCAAGTCGACGTTCTTCCGTCTCGAGACGACCCGCTTTGGCAAATCCACAAGCATCAAAGCCCAGCCGCATGGCTTCGTCGCGAACACGTTGTGTACGTTTGATAAGATTCATGAGTTAAGCTTTTAACAAGAAACAATACCAAATGAGGAATTTTAAAAAACGAGGCGTGAGATCTGTGGTCTTTTTCTTAAACCAATACTCCCAGTTTAATATTCTATATTTTTAGAGCGTATTAGCATCAATTTCATTGATTTTACCATCCTCAAGCTTCATCGTTCGGTGGGGAAATTGTCTTACCGTGTCGTAATCGTGGGTCACCATGAGGACAGAAACGCCCCGATTATTAATTTTCTGCAATAATTCCATGATGCCGGCTGAAGCTTCCGGATCAAGATTTCCGGTGGGTTCATCCGCCAGCAAAATACGCGGCTCATTAGCCAGGGCGCGGGCGAAAACGACGCGTTGCTGCTCCCCACCCGATAAGTCTTCGGGCATGTTATTCCGGCGGTGACTAAGATTTACCATCGTCAATACTTCAAGCACACGCTGTTTAATGTATCCCTTCTTTTCGCCCGTCACCTTCATTGCAAAAGCTACATTTTCATAGATATTACGATCTGGCAGCAGCTTAAAATCCTGAAATACAATGCCCAATCTGCGTCGAAGCAGGGGGACATTTTTTTTAGCCATAGCCGTAACCTCCATATCAGCAACCTGAACAGATCCGCTGTCAGGCAGAAGGTCGCGGTAAATGAGTCGCAGAAATGAGCTCTTGCCGGCGCCGGTTTTGCCAATCAAATACATAAATTCGCCGTTTTTAAGCTGAAATGAGACATCATCGAGCACAACGCGGTGCTGATACGAAACGGTAACATTGTTAAGAGCGATTACTGAATGCTGGGACATCTTAATACCATGGTTATGCGCAGGCTTTGGGGGGTGGCCTTGTTCATATCGAATTCACTGTACGCCTTGACGATTTCAAAATCGGTTTCCCCAACAATTTCCTGCATTTCGGTTAAACTGTATATACGCTGCTGATGTATTTCAGTAAATCGTTGCAATACTTTCTGTTGATCATCAGCGAGTTTTTCTATTTCAAAGTTATTATAATGAATTTGTTGGTCAGCATCATACGAACTTTTACGAAAAAAGCGATAATTATTATCCGTGATCCCTTCGTCATTGTCCAGGTAATGGATCGCCTGCCTGGAATTTTTAGGCGTTGTAAAATCAAAAATGAACAGACTGTGCCTGTTCATAATATTTTTGATTTGTTTCAGCATCCGCTTGATATCTTTTTTTGACTGCAGGTAGTTAATGCTGTCAAAAATAGAGACAATGATATCAAATTTCCGGTCGATGTTGATATCCAGGAAGTCCATGACGCAAAAGGGGATAGAGGCGCCGCGCTTCCGGGCTTTTTCCCGTGCTTTTTGAATCATTCGGGGCGATTTATCCGTCCCGAAAATATCATAACATCGATAGCGGTTGAGTGCCAATGCCAGCGATCCCGTTCCACAGGCCATCTCCAAAACCGTTTCAGGGTCGGGGTGATGCCGCTGGATTATCTCATCAATAAAATCTGCCCAGATGACATAATCTACATCTTCCATGACGGTATCATAAATCTCAGCAAGTTTTGAATATTCAGGTTGCAGAATACCGTCCATAATCTCAAGTCTTCGCGTATCGATTTTTACTTAATTGAATGGCCAGTTTCGCGGCCTTTAAAAAAGATGACGGATCTGCCACATTTTCTCCCGCAATATCAAAAGCCGTTCCGTGGTCGGGTGAAGTACGAACGATCGGCAGACCGGCTGTAATATTTACACCGCCGCCGAATGACAATGTCTTGAATGGACCCAGCCCCTGATCGTGATACATCGCCAGCACGCCGTCATATTCTTCATACTTCCGATTACCGAAAAAACCATCCGCCGGAAAGGGACCATGCACATCAATATCCGCAGACTGAGCCTGCTTAATCGCCGGTGTAATGGAGGTAATTTCTTCATCACCAATTATGCCGCCATCGCCTGCATGCGGATTCAATCCAAGTACAGCCGTACGGGGCAGGGGAATATTGAAATCTTCTGACAGGGTGCGGTTCATAATCCTGATATATTTGGAAACCCTTTTTTTATTAATTTGTCCGGCCACTTGTGCAACGGGTATGTGAATAGTGACCAGGCCTACCCGAAGCTCATCATGCACCAGTATCATCATAAAGTCGTCTGTGCCCGTCTTTTCAGCCAGAAATTCAGTGTGACCCGGGATATGATATCCAGCTTTGTTGACGGCTTCTTTGGAAATAGAGGCCGTTACCAGTCCCTGAGTATGCTGTTGCATACAGCTTTCAATGCCTTTTTCCACCGCCAGCATGGCAGCTTTTCCGGCTTGCTCTGATAGTTTTCCGGGTTCGGGCTGAATGGTTTCCAAATCAGACATATTCAAGAAATTTACAATGCCGTCTTCAATATCATCGGCGCTGCTGATGTTACGATGGTCGGGCAAAGCCATATCAAACCGATCGGCATAAAAGCTGAAAATTTTTTTATGACCAATGATGACAGGAGTGGCCCTAACAGCTTTAATTTGCGAAAGACTTTTTAAAATTGTTTCGGGACCAATGCCATTATAATCACCCATGCTTATTGCCAATCGAACAGACATGAAGTAAAAGGTTTTAGAATTAGAAATTAATGCAAATACAATTTTTAAATTTATTACGGTATCAACTTACTCACAAAATTAATGATTCAAAAATTGATCCGTAATATATTTTAAAAATGTATTGTAAATCTAATTTTTGTTATTCTTCACCAGTTTGAAGTCACCAAAACCACTTGTAGCTTTAAAAACAAAATGCCGTGAGGGATAAGTCCATATAATGGTCGTGGGGGCATCTGTCGGATATGTTCGTTTAATTTTACTCGGCGGCCCATAGCTGATATAAACCCTGCCGCGCGCACTATTGAAACCGAGTTGGTTCCGCGTAGTGAATTTCTTATATGCTGAGTCAATGCGGGCGTAGTACTCAGCCTCCAGCTCATTGTACTGTGTGTTAGGCGTGGGATCTTTAGATTTCCAGAATTTGTTGAATTTTTGCTTACGCTGCTGAACAGAACCGCTGTTAATACGTTTGATCGTTTTTTTCGGCACCATATATTTCAACATCTGAATGGCTACATTTAGATTTAATAAACTGGTGGGCATATCGCGCCAATACGATTGAAAGTAATTCTGCGCGATGATATTTGAATTGCCCTTATTGGTGAGGGTTAACTTGTAAAGAGCATCGGGAAATGTGTGATTAGGAATTTCAACCAGGGCATAATTGTAGCCATTAGTTTTATGATGCAAAACTAACGAAACACCTTTTTTGACATGAGTTACAAGCTCAGGCTCGATGTTTTTATGAATCTGATTGCCCGAAATTTGTGTACTGAAAACCTGTTTTATGGTTGATGTATCTTTTTGAGAGCGGCGTACGCGATCTACTTTAAGCTGGTAGGTATTATTGGACTGATGTGCAGGCAGGGGAATCAAAACATAAAAGTTTTTTCCGTACAATACATTTTTCCCCATGTTCATTAATTGAAGACGAGGGGCTTGCTGATCGTTATCCACTTTTTTGACCAGGATTACATTTCCCCATTTTTGCTGATCATTGGCGGATACATGTATGCTGCGGGTAAACGGGCGGTGTTTTTTTGATTCATTATTCTTGTTTATCTGGAGCAAATAAGTATAATATCCCGGTTTGACGCTAACCTGCAATCCGCCGCTTATTGTTTTGTGTGATGATTGCGTTTGCTTAAAATTGGCAGCATAAGCGGTATCTTTCCACGTGGTCCGGGCCACTGATTGCAGGCCATTTACATTAATAGATGGAGCCGGCTTGAATGTTCGGCTGGGATGAAACTGTATATTGGGCTTTCGGGGCTTTTTTCCTTTTTTGGGGTGATGATTTTTTATAATCTTTGCGGAAGATTTGAATACCTCGAAATCTACTGTTGCCGGACTATAAAACTTACCTTTATTAGTGGATCTGTTAACTTTTTTAAAAGCCAGCGATTTGTAGTCAATCTGAAAGGTTGTCGTGAGTTTTAGCCGTCCTTTTCGATCGCCCGGAAGGGTAAATTCGGTAACAAAAATTTTCGGACGATTATTGATAGCAGCCAATTTTTGATATTCCGAACCATTCTTAAATCCAACTCCTTGCCCGAAACTTTTGTTAAAGTTTAAAAGACTTGCTAAAACAATTAAAAATAATAGTCCGGTATATTTTCTCAGCATACTAAAACGACATTAAAAATTGATTTTATAGCAGAAGGCAAATCTGTAAATAAACTCAGCGTCTGTTTAAATTTCGCCACATAAAACTGCTTTGCATTAAAAATGTAAGTAAAATAATTCAGACCTGAGTATAAAATTTGTTCACATGAATAATAAATAAAATTCCATCTTTTTTCCCACTGATGTTGCGATAAAAATCTTTAAGAATTCCTTAAATTCATTATTTTAAAACGTTATAGTATTAAAACTATTATTTACAATTATATCATTCCTCTTTTATGAGTTCATCGAGAAATACCGAAGAGTCG
>DASQZL010000089.1:0-3363 GCA_035638715.1 Balneolaceae bacterium | reverse complement strand
GGCTGATGACAAATTATGATTCCATGCCAGTCGGCCGAAGGCATACCAGTTGGCCTGCCCGAACGGTTGCCCCGTCCAGTTTTCATCCGTCCCGGTATTAGCCACACCGGCAATGCCCGTTTTATCATAATGAAAAAGACTACCGTCAATGACTTTGGCTACCGTTGAGCCTTTCCCTTTGGCATAGGTATCTGAATCCAAAGTCTCTTTATACATCGGTGCCAGATATGCCAGCCAGTGACTGTGTCCCATATATTCCTGGGTGATTTGCAATTCCATCATGGTTTGGGTTTTGGGCAGCGCGCCAAAAAGAGGGTTAAACGGTTCGCGCGGCTGAAAATCAATCGGACCGTTTTTTACCTGCAACAGTACATTATTATCGAATTTCCCATCCAGCGGTTTGAAGGCTTCATACGATTGTAGCTGCCGGTCTTCCTTGCTGTTTTTGTCATACACAAAAGCCCGCCACATCACGATGCCGCCGTGCGGCTTCACTGCCTTGGCCAGCATATTGGCGCCTTCAGCATAGGTTCGTCCGTAGGTAAGTGGTCCCGGCTGCCCCTCAGAATTGGCTTTGATCAGGAATCCCCCAAAATTCGGAATGTATTTATATATTTGATCCGCTTTTTGATTCCACCATTGCTGAACTTTTTGATTCAGCGGGTCGTACGTTTTCAGATTGCTAAGTAATTTCGGAGCATTAAACGGCACCGAAACATACACTTTGATACCATACGGGCGGAAAATATCAGCCAGTGCCACTATTTTTTTCAGATATTTTTTGGTGAGTATTTTGGGATTCGCATTCACATTATTCAGCACCACCCCGTTTATTCCGATAGATGCATCGGCACGGGCATATTCGGTGTAGCGCGGTGCTTTATATTCCGGTAAATTGGCCCAGTTCCATAAAGAAAGCCCGGCGTAACCACGTTCGACCGTTTCATTGAGATTATCCCAGTGATCCAAAATGCGATACTGTATTTTCGGCGCACTGTTGATGGCCAAATTAGACAAATGTTTATGCGTTTGCAGCAACCTCAAAAAACCAAACGACCCATACAACACACCTATATCTGTATTGGCCGCAATGATGATACATTTCTGATGATTAACCGTCTCACTCCTGATCAAATAACCCTCTTTTCCCACTTTTTTCAGTTGCTTTTGCAGATGCAGGGAAGCAATGAGGGGAGAATTGTCCGGTGTTCCCGCGATGAGCATCCTCTTTTGACCGGCGGATTTAAGAAAAGGGACCTTTTCAGCAAGCAGACCGTTTAACCCTCTTTTTAATTCGCTGGCTGCAGCTTTCAGAGTGTCAGAATCAGAAGCGATGAGCACCCCTTGTATTTTTGATCGATAGCTTTGTAACAAAGCCGAATCAGAAATCTTCTCATAGCGCAGCCACAACCGGTGGCCATTTTCTGCTTTGGCAGCCCCCGGATGGAAAACAAACGAGCCAATAATTATTAGCGCAGAAAATAAAAGAGTCTGAATGATATGAGGCTTAACTTTTTCCATTGAATTTTAAACTTACAAATTAATTTTTAACTATTGTCCTGAAAGTATTTGCTGGAATTGGAAACAATTTCCTTCATGTTCTAACCACTGATGGCACAGAGATACACGGAGTTAAACAACCAATGTCTACTTCCCATGCTCTGTCTCCTTTTGTGATAAATACTTCATTCAGCTTTTAAATAATTTTCATTATGTCTTCTGCTACACCGGTTGTATGGGCATCCAAATCGCCTTTAAAGCCGGGCTGTTTACCTCCCACACTGATTTTAACATGGCCTTTCGCCTTTATCGTTTTCCCTTCCGCATCGACGACGGACAAATCCTCCGCGTTTAAAGTGAACTTCACAGTCTGGCTTTCACCCGGATCTAATGAAAGTCGCTCAAACCCTTTCAGCGCGCGAATGGGGTGCATACCGGCATAATCTTGATGGCTAACATATAATTGTGCCACTTCATCGCCGGATTTACTCCCCGTATTTTTAACCTTTGCTGTTACTTCAACCGGAGAATTACCATCGGTTTGGGATGGAATTTTTAAGTCAGAATAGGTAAAATGAGTGTAGCTCAGCCCGTATCCAAAAGGATAGAGCGGCTCATCCTCAAAATAACGGTATGTCCGATGCCGCATATTGTAATTGGTGAATGAAGGCAAATCATCAACCGATTTGTAAAAAGTAATAGGCAGTCTTCCGCCGGGATTGTAGTCCCCAAACAGGACGTCCGCTATGGCCGTGCCGCCGGCCTGCCCGCCGTACCATGCCTGAAGAATCGCCGGGACATTTTGTTTAGCCCACGGCATAGCTATTGCACTTCCACTTAACATCACCAGAACCGTTGGTTTGCCGAGCGATATTATTTTTTTCATAAGCTCAACCTGGGGGGCCGGCAGGTCAAGCTTCGTGCGATCGCCGCCATTAAATCCGGGAATTTGAATTGGGCTTTCCTCTCCTTCAAGATGCGAATCCAGTCCCAGGCACAGGATAACGACATCTGATTTTTGAGCGGCATCCACCGCTTCCCGAAGTAAATGTTGATTCGGCTTATGCCACGTCAGGTGCGCCTGCGGATCCGGTCCCGTGCTGGTGTACTCAATTTTTACATTATACGTTTTCCCCGATTGAAGAGGCACCGAAAATTGGTGCTGACGTTTACTACCGTCCAATTTTAGGTTATTATCAAAATATAGTTTGTAGTTATAATTGCGCGCGGCATCAAATCCGATAATATATGTTCCGGACTCCGGAGCTTTGATCTTCCCGGTCCATCGCACTGAAAAATCGGCCGCAAGTTTGCCGCTTACCGGGGTGTCATCCAGCCATTTGAAATTGATTTGCTTATCTACGCCCTGTTTGGCCGGCTGTTCACTTATTTTTTTTCCGCTGAAGTACTCGGCATACAGTCCATGGCCGCTGCCTTGTGATGGGATCAGCCGATCAGACGGAATTGGCAGCTGGCGTTTTCTGCCATCCGCAATTTCAGCACCGCGGGCATAATGAACGTTTGTCCGGGAAGCAACTTTATCCTGAATACCTTTTAATGGGGTGGTGATAAATGAGGGCGTGCCGTGATAATTTCCCAGCATGGTATCGGGTTTATCCGCATTGGGACCAATCACGGCTACAGAGTTAACATCCTTGTCAAGGGGCAGCAGAGGATTTTTATTCTTAGGAGCCGGCTCATTTTTCAACAATACCATTGATTCCCGTGCCATTTTAAGCGCCATCTGGCGGTGTTTTTTGCTGTCCACAACGGAATAAGGAATTTGTGCATAAGGCACCTTTTCCGGCTTATCGAACATCCCCAGCCTAAAACGGGCCCTAAACAGACGATGCAATGACTGGT
>DASQZL010000088.1:0-7386 GCA_035638715.1 Balneolaceae bacterium | reverse complement strand
TTGAATAAATTGTTTTAGTGATGAAAAAATTACTCCGCCGAAGTTTCCTGCTTTTGGCATTCGTTTTATTTTCTTATTCAGCGCATGCGCAGAAATACCTCCATGCATCCGGCGCAAAGATTGTGAATGGAAACGGTCAGGGTGTGCTGTTAAAGGGTATCGGCCTCGGCGGGTGGATGCTGCAGGAGCCCTATATGTTGAAGTTGGCCGGTACGGGCATCAATACACAGCGTGAAATCCGATCAAAAATCAAAGCACTTGTCGGTCCCCGTAAAACACGGAAATTTTATAATGCATGGCTGAAAGATGGCATGCAGAAATCGGATGTGGACTCGCTGGCCGCCTGGGGATTCAATTCAATCCGGCTGCCGATGGATTACAATCTTTTTACGCCACCGGTGAACAAAGAGCCGGTGTCTGGTCAAATCACCTGGCTGAAGAAAGGATTCACTTTAACCGACAGCCTGCTGAGCTGGTGCGCTGATGATCATATATATCTCATCCTTGATTTGCATGCGGCCCCGGGCGGGCAGGGCCACGACTTATCCATTGCCAACCGGGATTCCTCAAAGTCCTCCCTTTGGCAAAGCAAAGCTGACCGACAAAAGACGGTAGCGCTATGGAAAAAACTTGCAAAGCGCTATAGCAATAAAAAGTGGATTGGCGGCTATGATTTGCTGAATGAACCAAACTGGTCGTTTGTACATCCGAACGATCGGAATAATCACGGGTGCAAAGATACCAGCAATACGCCGCTGCGTAAGCTTTATGTTCGCATCACTCATGCCATCCGGTCAGTGGATAAAAATCATATGCTGTTCATCGAAGGCAATTGTTACGCGAATAATCACCAGGGATTGCTGCCACCCTGGGATGATAATATGGCCATCAGTTTTCATAAATACTGGAATAAAAATAATGTGGCTTCTATCCGGAAGTATTTGAAAATTCGCAAAAAATATAAGGTGCCGCTTTGGCTTGGCGAGTCGGGAGAAAATAATAATCAGTGGTACCGGCAAGCCGTGCATTTGGTTGAAAGTCATGATATCGGATGGTCGTGGTGGCCCTTGAAAAAAGTCGGTACGAATAACCCGTTTGAAGTAAAGATGCCGCCGGGCTTTAAAAAGATCATTCAATACTGGAAAGGGAAAGGTCCTAAGCCGTCTTCCAAAACGGCTTTTCACGCCTTGATGCAGCTGGCACGCAATTACAAAACTAAAAATTTGGTTGTCCACTACGATGTGCTGCATGCCCTATTCGGAAGCAAGGAGGAGATAAATTATAAACAAACCGCTTTTACTGATATCCTTCGGTCGCTCAATTCATGAAGAAAGTTATCATTTAAAAATAAACCGGGGACAAATAAAGTCCAAGTACCTGAATGAATAACAAGAAATCCAGAATATATTTGTCGAATTCATGTTGAATAATAGTTTTTATTGATTTCTTTAGGGTGAGATATTAAACTAAGGGTACATTTTGGAAAAGATCTATCTGCAGGTATAACTAACATCAACGAATAAACAAATGAAATTTATCAGACCTTTTATCGCGTGTTTTATACTCGTAATTTTTGGTGTCGGAACCAGCCGAGCGCAGGAAAATAGCCTTTATCATTTTTCCGGCAACCTTCAACATTACAGCCAAACAGGAAACGTCGTCAACTGCCGACTCACCAATGGTGCTGTTAAAATTGCTTATTTGAAAGGCATTGGGTTTCGTATCCGCTACTCATTCAGCGGGCAGTTTAAGCCGCTGTTTTCCTATGCAACGGTCGATACGTTGCCCCGGGAAACTCCTATTAAAATTACCAATGATGGAAGCGCTTTAGTCCTGAAAAGCGGTAACGAAATTCTTCATATCCAAAAAAAACCGTTCCGAATTACTTATCAAAATAGCGCCGGGCAAACGTTCATGAAAGATTGGTTTGGCGCCGGCCACCAGGGCGATAAAATTGCTCATATCGTCAAGCGGCCTAAAGGAAGCGTTTATTACGGGCTGGGCGAGCGGCCGGATAATCTGGACCGCTCCGGCAAGCGATATGTCCTGTGGAATACCGATCACCCGGGATATCCGCGGGGAACGGAGCCGCTGTATGAGTCGTATCCCTTCTATATCGGGCTGCATAATGATAAGGCTTACGGCGTCTATTATGATAATTCCTATAAGTCGATGTTTGATTTTGGCGGTCAGCTAAAGACAGGCCTTGGTTATTATGCGGCCGGGGGCGAGCTGCGTTTTTATGTGTTTTACGGGCCAAGCATCAAAAAAGTGTTGCAGGAGTACACGCGACTCACCGGCCGGGCTCCGCTACCTCCCAAGTGGGCGCTGGGTTATCAGCAGAGCCGCTGGACTTATTATCCGGCCAAGGAGTTGTACCGATTGAAGGATCAATTCCGCAGCCGCAATATACCGTGCGATGTGTTCTATCTGGATATCGATCACATGCGCGGCTACCGCGACTTCACTTGGGATAAAAATTATTTTCCGCACCCAAAACAGATGCTGGACAGCCTGAGGAATGATGGCATCAAAGTAGTAACAATTCTTGATCCGGGCATCAAAAAAGACAGCACGTACTCGGTATATAACGAAGGGCTTAAAAAAAATGCCTACGTAAAATATCCGGATGGAACTAATTACACCGGAACGGTGTGGCCCGGTAAAGTGGCATTTCCCGATTTTTCTAATCCCAAAGCGCGTAACTGGTGGGGCGGATTGGTTGGCAACTGGCACCGGGAGGGCGTCGCCGGTATGTGGATTGATATGAATGAGCCTTCGGTGTTTGGCGGAAAGACGATGCCGTATATTACCCAGTTCGATAAGGACGGCCACAAAGCCAGCGAGTACGAAATGCACAACGAATACGGACTGCTGGAGGCTAAAGCCACCTATAACGGACTGAAGAAAGCAAATCCCAATCGGCGGCCGTTTATTGTCAGCCGCGCCGGATTTTCTGGTATTCAGCGCTATGCGGCCATTTGGACCGGCGATAATACGGCGCGCTGGCAGGATGTTGCATTGACGATGCCCATGGTGATGGGCACGGGCCTGGCCGGCGAGCCATTTGTCGGGTTTGACATCGGTGGATTTAACGGTTCGCCGACCGGACAAATGTATATGCGGTTCCTCCAAATCGGTGTTTTGATGCCGTTTTGCCGTACACACTCTTCCAAGGGGACCGTTACCCAGGAGCCCTGGGATTATGGGCACATGTACACCTACATCAACAAAAAGTTGATTCAGCTACGCTATAAGTTACTGCCGGATCTGTACACGGCTTTTTATGAGCACACGCAAACGGGCGCGCCGGTCGTCCGTCCCCTGGTTTGGGCTTATCAGGATGATCCGAATACCTATCACATCAACGACCAGTTTATGCTGGGCGATCATCTGATGGCGGCTCCGGTGATTCATAAAAATAAAAATTCCCGGAAGTTATACCTTCCCAAAGGCACGTGGTATGAATTTTTCAATAATACCAAATACGAAGGCGGTAAGACGATTAAAGTTTCGGCGCCTATTGATGCGGTCGATACGTACAATAAAGTTTATACTCATCCCTATGCCGGGCTTCCAATGTTTGTGCAGGCGGGTGCGGTCATCCCGATGCAAAAGGTTCAGCAATATGTGGGGCAAAAAGATATCACCAACATGAATTTGCGTGTGTACGCCGGCGGTTCAAGAAAAAGCAAATTGTATGAAGACGATGGCGTCAGCCAGGATTATCACCACGGGGATTATCGTTTGACGGACTTTCAGACGCAGTCGAATGCCAGTACGCTTGATGTGAACGTTTCCATGAAGGGTTCCTATTCGGGCGCGGTAAAAACGTTTACGTGGCAGATATACGGCTTAAATAAGCGCCCAAAATCAATCGAGGCAAAAGGGAACCAAATAAAGTTCAACTACGACGAAAAAAATCATATCGTTACCTTCAAGACGGATGCTAAGCCCATGAAGGTGAAAATCAATAAGTAAACAATTGACCAATAACTCCCGGGGATGCGATTAATCGCGTCTCCGGTTATTATACGATTAGATTCAATTTTCAATCAGCCATATTTTTGTATATTCAAATACTTTTTGATGATGAATGATCTTTAACCTGACAGTCGTAAAATTTTTAATCAACCCAAAAGAGTAATGAAATTCATAAAAACGGTTCTGATCTTATTCCTGTTTTTAGCGCTGGGCTTCCAAAATGGACGCGCACAAAACAGTTTGTATCATTTTTCTGGAAATTTAAAATCGTATCACAAAACAAACAAGGGCGTCACGTTTAAGCTGACAAACGGCGCCGTAAAGATTGCTCATTTGAAAGGCATCGGTTTTCGCATCCGATACTCATTCAGCGGGCCGTTTAAACCGCTATTTTCGTATGCTACCGTCTCTTCTTTGCCTCCGGAGACTCCTATTAAAATTACCAATAATGGAAGCGCTTTAGTCCTGAAAAGCGGCGATGAAATTTTGCATATTCAAAAAAAACCGTTCCGCATAACCTATAAAAACAGCGCCGGAAAAACGTTCATGAAAGATTGGTTCGGTGCGGGACATCAGGGCGATAAAATTTGCCATATCATCAAACGAAATCCGGGGACTGCCTACTACGGACTGGGCGAGCGTCCCGATGGCATCAACCGTGCCGGGAAACGCTATACGCTGTGGAATACTGATCATGGCGGTTATGGCTGGGGCACGGAGCCATTGTACCAATCCTATCCCTTTTATATCGGTCTGCATAACGGAAAAGCATACGGCGTTTATTATGATAATTCGTTTAAGTCTATGTTCGATTTCGGCGGTCAGCTGAAAACAGGCATCGGGTTTTATGCGCGGGGCGGCGAGTTACGCTTTTACGTATTTTACGGACCTGGTATTCCTTCCGTGCTGAAAAAATATACCCGCCTCACCGGCCGGGCGCCGCTGCCTCCCAAGTGGGCGCTGGGTTATCAGCAAAGCCGTTATACCTACTATCCCGAGCAGGAGCTTTATCGCCTCGAGCATCAGTTTCGCAGCCGCGATATTCCGGTAGATGCCTTCTATCTGGATATCGATTATATGCACGGCTATCGCGACTTTACATGGAATAAAAATTTGTTTCCGCATCCGCAAAAAATGCTCTCCGACTTGAAAAAAGATGGCATCAAAGTGGTAACGATCATCGATCCGGGCATTAAAAAAGATAGCACTTATTCAGTCTATAATGAGGGACTGAAAAAAGATGCCTACGTCAAATATCCGGACGGCAGCAATTACGTTGGAGATGTCTGGCCTGGCAAGGTCACATTCCCGGATTTCTCCAACCCAAAGACGCGCAACTGGTGGGGCGGACTGATTGGCGACTGGCATCAGAAAGGCGTTTCCGGTATGTGGATTGACATGAACGAGCCTTCGGTGTTTGGCGGAAAAACGATGCCGTATATCGCCCAATTCGATAAGGATGGCCACAAAGCCAGCGAGTACGAGATGCACAACGAATACGGCCTGCTGGAAGCCAAAGCAACCTATAACGGATTGAAGAAGGCGAATCCCAACAAACGTCCGTTTGTGCTGACCCGGGCCGGTTTTTCGGGAATTCAGCGCTATGCGGCCATGTGGACCGGTGACAATATGGCCCGCTGGGAAGACGTCGGCAAGATGATCCCCATGGTCATGGGGACGGGAATGGCCGGAGAACCTTTTGACGGCTTTGACATCGGCGGATTTATCGGTTCGCCTTCCGGCCAGTTGTATATGCGTTTTCTGCAGATCGGTATTTTTATGCCACTTTGCCGAACGCATTCAGCCAAAGGGACGGTCATGCAAGAGCCCTGGGATTACGGACACATGTATACTTACATCAACAAAAAATTGATTCAGCTTCGTTATAAATTACTGCCGGTTTTGTACACGGCTTTTTATGAGCACACACAGAACGGAGCCCCGATTATCCGCCCGCTGGTCTATGAATACCAGGATGATCCGAAGACCTATAATATTAATGACCAATTTATGGTGGGCAATCACATGATGGTGGCGCCTGTCATTCATAAAAACAAAAATTCACGCAAATTGTACCTTCCCAAAGGCACATGGTATGAATTTTTCAATAATACCAAATACGAAGGCGGAAAAACCATCAAGGTTTCAGCGCCTGTTGATGCAGTCGATACGTATAATAAAGTTTACAATCATCCCTACGCCGGGTTACCTGTATTCGTACAGGCCGGTTCGGTCATCCCGATGCAGCAGGTTCAACAATATGTGGGGCAGAAAAATATTACCAATATGAATCTCCAGGTCTATGCCGGCGCCTCCGGGAAGAGCGAATTGTACGAGGACGACGGCACCAGCCAGGATTATCGACACGGCGCCTACCGGCTGACGCACTTCCAAACGCAGTCATCATCGGGAGCACTGGATATAGACGTAACGATGAAGGGATCGTATGATCATGCTGTGAAGACATTTACCTGGCATGTGCATGGCTTGAAGGATCGCCCACAATCTATCGAGGAAGAAGGAAACAAAATAAAGTTCAATTACGATAAAAATAATCATATCGTCACCTTCAGGACGGACGCCAAACCGATGCAGATTCAGATACATAAATAGCCTTTAACACTGGCGGTATTTTAACTTTATTCGTGGCGCGTTTTTAAAATGCGTCACGAGTTTTTTGTTTGACTTTAATTGTATCATTAATATCGGGAACGTCCCTTCTTCCTAATCAAGGGGCAATTGTTTATCATTTCATATCTTCAGAAAGAATATTATACTCTGATAGTATGCGAGGTATATTGTGTATGCTCACAAATAACAGGTTGATAGTAATTGATCAGGTTATAATTCACCTCCTTTGACAAAACTTAAAGAACTTTTTTCCGACACGCTTATTTACGGCATCAGCAATGTTCTGGCGCGGTTTATCAATTACCTGCTGGTGCCGGTATATACAAAAGTATTTGATACTACCCAGTATGGGATCGTGTCGCTCATTTATGCCGCCATAGTCTTTTTGAATGTAATTTTCACTTTTGGAATGGAATCGGCATACCTGCGATATGCCAAAGATCGTGAGCGGGCGCGCACAGTCTTTAAAACCATTCAGCTTTCGCTGTTGGGGCTTGCCAGCTTTCTGGCTTTTCTGCTCTGGCTGTTTGCACCGTCCATCATGCCGCTGTTGAGCCTGCCCTCCGGCGCCAGAAATATTTACCTGATGATGGTTGGTATTCTCTGGTTTGATACGCTCTCCCTGCTGCCCTTCGCCGAGTTACGCCTCGTGAGGAAAGCCTTTCAATATGCCGGCATCCGGATGGCGAATGTGCTGATCAACCTGGGATTAAACCTGTACCTGATTTTAGGGCTGGGATGGGGTATCGAAGCCGTCTTTATCGCCAATCT
>DASQZL010000087.1:0-21741 GCA_035638715.1 Balneolaceae bacterium | reverse complement strand
GCTTATTTTTATCCCAGCATCGGTGGGTATAGCGGGGCTAAACTCAGCTATTACCAGGATTTTATTCATCACTCACTGATGACAAAGGGCTCCATCAACATGGCCGACCTCGATATGCTGAACGTAAAATATATTACTTATAACCGGGCTCTGTCGCTTCCCCACTTGAAAAAAGTGTATGATAAAAATAACAATGTGGTGATGGAAAATACCAATGTGCTGCCCAAAGCATTCTTTGTTGATTCGGTCGTTACCGCCTCTTCACCCCGTCAGGCTATCAATCAAATAAACAAATCTTCATTCAAGCCCGCAAAATGGGCCGTGGTGGAAAGTACCCAAAAACCGACTGCACAGGCCGATTCTTCAGCCAGTGTGAAGGTCGATTCATACGAAGCCAACAAAATCACGCTTACAACAAAGCGCAGCAAGCCCGGTTTTATGGTGCTGAGTGAAATTTACTATCCCGCCGGATGGACGGCCCGAATTGACGGCAAATCTACAAAAATTTATAAAACAAATTTCATCCTGCGGGGTATCGAAGTGCCCCAGGGGCAGCATAAGGTAACATTTACGTTCCAGCCGGCTTCGGTACACTGGGGGAAGCTCTTATCCTGGCTGGGGCATGCGCTGCTGCTTTGCCTTGCAATCGGAGCGCTATTTTTCAGCTATCGAAAAAGCGATTACGAGTTTTAATGCTCAGCACAGCGTTCTATATTCTCACTTTTTAAATCGCGGGCTAAATACGACGGTAAGATCAGTCTGTTGAAAATATAAAAGTCAATTTGTCTGTTACAGGCACTTGGCCAACTATCGTTCATCTAAAATAGCAGAGAGAGGATCTGCGTTAACAGGAAAAAAGATTGACTGTTTGCAGTGATTTAATCATTATAGATAAAAATATATATTTGAATTATTAATAAGGAATTTCGCCCGGCAGGGCCAAACCAACAAAATTTCCTGACCACGATGAAAGACGTACCAATCATCCAAATAAAAAACCTCAATAAGTGGTATGATTCAAAGCAGGTCCTGAAAAACATCAACCTGGAAGTCTATCCCGGACAAGTTATCGGCTATATCGGTCCGAATGGCGCAGGTAAATCAACCACCGTAAAAATTTTGACGGGATTGATCCCTGATTTTAAAGGTGATGTACAAATACTGCAGCACAGCCTGAAAAACGAACCGCTTGAAATCAAAAAGCATATCGGCTATGTGCCGGAAGCAGCTGAAATGTATGATGTGCTCACCCCAATGGAATTTCTGGATTTCATCGGTAAACTTTATGATATGGACGAACAAAAAATACGGCGGCGTGCCGAACGAATGCTGAATTTTTTTGGGCTGCAAGAAAATAAAGACAGTCGTATCGACACATTTTCGAAAGGGATGAAACAGAAAGTGCTGCTGATCTCCGGCTTCATCCATGACCCGGAAATCATTTTTCTGGATGAACCGCTGGCCGGGCTGGATGCCAATGCTGTCATTCGGGTCAAAGAAATTATAGCCCGGCTGGCCGAACAGGGTAAAACGATTTTTTATTGCTCGCACATGATGGATGTGGTCGAAAAAGTGTCAAATCGCATTCTACTGATCAATAATGGGAAAATCGTGGCCGACGGCCCCATCGAAGAGTTAAAACAGCGCGATGATGAAAGCCTGGAACGCATTTTTGCCAATCTTACCGATCATGAAGATTCCGGCGAAATCAGTGAAGAATTTCTGAAGACCCTTGAAGAATGAGTGAAAAATTGAGCAATTTTTTAATCTGGCTGGTGATGCTTTGGCGTCCCATGCTGCAGAACCTGGGCATCGATCCGTACCAGCTCAAGGTTATTCTGCAAACCAAATGCATGGTTGATGACCGCCGGCCAAGCGGACTCCGGATGTACCGAAAATCCAGTCGTCGGACATCGGGCTGGCTAAAAAATGTGGGATTTTTCTTCTACGGTGCCATGATTTCCGGCACGCTGTTCATCGGGAGCCACCTGATGGGGCAAAGCATCTATCTCACGGCCATGATGATTTATGCAACCAGCAGCCTCATCACCGACTTTTCTAATGTCCTCATTGATGTCCGCGATCATTATTTCATCGTCTCCCGGCCGGTAAGCGATCAAACCGTGGCAGCCGCCCGTCTTTTTCATATCCTCATTTATCTCGGTAAGACCTTCATACCGTTATTCCTACCGGGCATTATTATCGTATTTATAGTCAACGGCATAATCCCGGGACTTTTATTTTTAGTTGAACTCGCCTCCGCCACGACGCTCAGCGTGTTTGCGGTAAATGTCATCTACATGCTGATGCTGCAATTTATGAAGCCGCAAAAATTCCGGGACATCATCGCATATTTTCAGATCGGTTTTAATATTTTGATCTTTGCCGGATACATCATTTTTCCGCAATTTGTCCAGCGTGTCGACATCAAGCATATCAATCCTACTCATTATTTGGTTAGCTATTTTATGCCCCCTGTCTGGATTGCAACGCTGCAAAACTGGGCGGCCGGGAATTTCACTCACCTAACATTTCTGTTTTCAGCGCTGGCGATCATAACGCCGGCACTTTGCCTGATGGCAATCGTCAGTCTCCTTTCGGCTGATTATAATAGCAAGCTCACTCAGATGGGCTCGGCCTCCGAAGATGCAAAATCTGCGAACCGCGCATCCCGCGAACGATTATCTGATGTACTGGCCACTCTTTTTACCACCTCTTCGCTGGACAAACTGGGATTCAAAATAACATGGAAACTAACTTCGCGCATGAATCAATTTAAATCGCGGGTATATCCTTCGTTTGCTTTTGTCCCATTATATTTTTTCTACTGGGCATTTATCAATGGCTCTAAACGATCGTTCATACAGACCTGGCACCATTTGCCCCAGACTTCATTTTATTTATTTATACTCTACGCAATCGGGTATATGGCCATTGTGATTATTCGTCACGTTACGCGGTCCGAAAAATTCAAGGCAGCCTGGTTTTATCAGATAAGTCCCACTGAAAAACCCGGCCTGGTTCTTTCCGGAATGATTAAGGCGATTGTCGCCAAATACCTGCTGCCTTCGGCCATCGTTGCCGTTATTTTCATCTTGTGGATATGGGGCATTGGCAAATGGCTCAATATCATATTTGCCTTAATAAGCGTACTTTTGATCACCGTAATCATGGCACTCATCAGGGCCCGGAAATTCCCATTCTCCGTACCGGCTGATCTGAATCAACAAAAAGGGCAGCGTTTTATGAATATCTTTTTGATACTGATTCCGCTTGGACTGGGTTATTTTCAATCATATATCGCCGGTTATACGCTGGTAATCATTATTCTTTCGGTCATCTATCTGGCCATCACATGGGCGCTTTTTCGTACATATATAAATATGAACTGGAGCGAATTGCTTGAGGAGTAGGCAGATGGGAAACGGTGATGATAAACGGCAGAAAAAACGTCATTTATAGCCGTATTTTTCCAGCAGGCCGCCATATTTTTCATTAAAATAAATTTCTACTTCCGGGGTGAAATGATAACGCCATTGTCCGGGCTGCGGATTCCGAATATGAGTTGATCGACCATTTTGTTTTTCCGCTGAATAATAAGCCGCAAGCCATTTCCCAATTCTGTGTTCAAAGGCTGAAACCTCGTAATGTCTCAACAACTCATCGAAAATCCGGGCTTCGTTGCCCAGAATATCTTCATAATAAAACAAACGTATTCGGGGATCAGAAAGAGGCCACTGCAGCATGGACTCGAAGTGCTTTTTCCGGAAATCGATTTCCGCTTTCAGTCCCTCCTCCTCCCCCAAACTCTGCAAATAAGACATGAAGGAATGTCCTTCGGGCATATCCGGCGGTACCGAACCGTTTACAACATTCCAGTCCCTTTCTGTTGGGTCAACAACCCTGCACCAAGCCTCGCCTCCTCTTTTATGATAAAAATACCCGGAAACAACCAAGTCTCGCGGGTCACGCATAAATCGTGAAATCCGGAAGTTGTTTCCGAGTTTATCGGCCTCTATTGAATGATTATTGACCGAGACCACTCTGTATTTATCAAGCTGCTTGTAAAACGAATCTATCCTGCTGTTAAAATGTTTGTAACCACCCATTGTACGTAGAAAAACTACATTATAAACGCCAAACAAGACGCTGCCGAAGTAGGCCGTCAAACACTTATGGTAAGAACAGTGGATCAGTTGCCTTCTCATCCTGATGAACTTCTCATTGCAAATCTTATCAAAAAGACCTTTGAAAACCCTATCACGCGCAGGAACCTAAGCACGATGCTGACGGCAGTCGGGAGCAAATGACAAGGTTTTTTAAGGACCTATATCGTAAAAATAAGCTAATAAAAAAATATTAAAGGCGAAATGGAAAAACGTCTCGCGGCTGCCCTCTAATTTCGAACCGTAACGAGCCTGTGTGATGCACATCAAAATTACTTCCTCAGCGAACCACAGTGTCTCCCCGGCGAAACTCAGTGGTCAAAAATAGTGATTGCAGATCTAACGGAGAATTTTTCTGCAGAAGCTCATAAAATTTCTCTTATGTAGCCAAAAATTTATCAATGACCCATCTTTTTGCCTCTTTGGCATACCACGCCGGAGGGACCCAGCCAAATATTTTAAATAATTTTTGCTGCTTGCCCTGCGCACGTCGGATTTCATATAACTGGTATTTTCGCTGCGCCCGGTTCATTCGGTGCTTATGCTTTTTATAAAATGCCAGATACCCTTTCAGCTGCGATGACGGGTTAGAGATACGTCCTTTTTCGTGTTCAGTATGAACAATTTGCAGCGGCCGGCGGATGTTTTTGACCGGACCAAAAGCTTCGCACAGGCGAATCCAGAGATCATAATCCTGTGCAGCGGCTAACTGCTCATCGAAGCCGCCGATTTCAAGCAGCCGGTCGCGCTTCACCAGCACCTGGTTGCCCACCTGGTTTGAATAAAGCAGATCATCCAGAGTAATGATCTCTTGCTTGTGCCACGTTGCCGTATGGTTTTCATACTGCATTTTAACGTTCGATGTGATACAGGAAAAAGAATCGTCATAAGCCTGAACCAGTCGCTCAATACGCTCAGGATTCCACTCATCATCATCGTCAAGGCCGGCGATGAAATCACCGCTTGCAGCCTGTATGCCCTGATTTCGGGCTACAGGGGCGCCGCGTGCTTCCTCATTCTTAAGATAAATGAGTGTGGAATCATTTTTAAATTCCCCGACGATCGACTCCGTTTCATCGGTTGACCCGTCATCAACCACAATAATCTCTATGGGTTGATAGGTTTGTGATATCACTGATTTCAGCGCACGCCGCAACAGATCAGCTCTGTTATGTGTGGGAATAATCGCCGAGACCAGTGGATTTTCAAGGTTCATATTTGATAATTTTTTGCTATTTCATAAAATTATATGAAGAAAAACAGAGACTAAATCCTTTGAGTAGATTCTGCCTGCAATGAACATTCGCATTTCTGCTGCTCATGCTTTTGGGGCGCCCGGAAATAATCAATTGCCGCTCTCATCATTCATGAAATATAGATCCAAAATTTACATTAGTAATCATTCGAAAAATACTCGTATTTTTATCATTATTTCATCAAATTCAAAAAAATAATTTAATGGCGGAATCGCCTTTTATTTCAGTTATCATTTGCACTTACAACCGCGCCGAATACCTGCAAGACACACTGAAGTCGCTACTGCAAACCGATACAGCAGTCGATCAATTTGAAGTCCTGATCATAGATAATAATTCAACCGACGAAACGCCTGATGTTATTCAATCCGCCATTGCCGATTTTCCAAAAATACAAATAAAACATATCAAGGAATCGAAGCAAGGGCTTTCTCATGCACGCAACCGCGGCATACGGGAATCGTCAGCTCCGATCCTCCTTTTTCTGGACGATGACATCACCGTTCATCTCGATTTTTTAGCGACCTGGGTTTCATTCTTTAGACAGTATCCGCAGGCATCAGGTGGAGGCGGAAAAATTCACGTGCAGTTTGATGATCCCCGTCCGACGTGGATGTCATACTTTCTGCTGCCCTTGCTCGGCTATCACGATCTGGGAAATTCCATCAAAAAATACCCTTCAAATAAATACCCGTTTGGCGGTAATATGGCGTTTCGTCGAGAAATTTTTGAAAAATACGGCACTTTCAACACGCAGCTGGGCCGGATCGGCAGCGGAAAAATGGCCAGCGAGGAGAAAGAATTTTACCGGCGACTTTCGGATAATGAAGGAATTTATTACGTGCCCAATGCGTTTATTCATCACCGTGTTAACAAACAGCGGCTAACAAAAACATTCATCAAAAAACAGGCGCTGGGCCTGGGGAAAAGCATCGCCCTGCAAATGCAACAGGCCTCAGCGATGGAAAAAGGCCGACAAATAAGCAGTGAAATCATCAAAATTTTTGCAACTTTCTTCCTTTCAATGGGTTACGCCATTGGCCTGCAGTTTCCTAAAGCAGTGATGCTTTTCAAATTTCGAGGATGGATTTGGCAGGGCTATGCTATGGCCCGCGCTGAGCAAATATCAACGTAATATCTTGATAGCGTTCCTCTTTTGGAGGGGCTTTATTAAAAGAAATCAAATGAGAGGTAGTCCATTACCTGATGGACTACATTTACTACCATAGTCAGTTCCACTACTTTTATGATTCATCGAGGGTTAAAATGGCTGCTCAAAAAGCTTTTTTGGGGTGGATTGCGCCATTTTTTATCAGACAAGCAGTATGCCAGGTGGCGTTATTGGCTGGAGCTCGATCACACCCTGAATCTTCGAAATCCACAGCGGTTTACCGAAAAAATTCAATATATCAAATTGTATCAGCGACGTCAATTGCGTAAAAATATTGCCAACCGAACAGAGGTGCGAGGATATGTAGCTGAAAAAATTGGCGATGATTTTTTGATTCCTCTTATCGGGATTTATGAAAAGCTGACCCCAAAAATATGGAAATCCCTGCCCGAAAAATTCGTACTTAAAGCGAATCACGGCTGCGGCATGTTGCATATTGTTTTTAACAAGAGTGAAGAAAAATTCGCTACTGTTCGAAAAGAAACGCAGGGGTGGAAAAATTTTAATTATGCAAGACTGGGTCGCGAATGGGCTTACGAAGGATTGCCGCGAACTATTGTAGCCGAACAACTATTGCTTAATTCAAACTGGTCTGTCCCGGAAGACTATAAGTTTTTCTGCTTCAACGGACGGGTAAAGATCATCCAGATAGATTTTGATCGCTTTGGTCATCAAAAAAGAAATCTATACGACCGCAATTTTAACCGGATAAACGCTAAATTACTTTATCCGCAGTATGACGGCAAAGTGAAGCAGCCCCCAAACCTGGAAAAAGCCATTGAGGTTGCCGAAAAATTGTCTGCTGATCTGAACTTTGTGCGAGTGGATCTTTATTTGCTTCGTGGAAATATTTACTTTGGCGAGCTGACCAATTATCCCGGCAATGGCTTTGTGCCATTTGAACCGGAAGCAATGGAATATAAAGTCGGCTCGTTTCTGAAATTATGAAATCGCCAAGGTGTGGTTATTTTTTTTAAATTCAATTTTCGGGTTTCTTGTCCTCTATCAATTTTTGTGAACTGAACGAAGAAAACTGATTGCTAATAGGAATAAATTTTCTACCTTAAATGACAAAAAAATCAGTGATTTTTAGAACAACCTGTTTTTTATGAAAAGAATCCACATTGTGGGCGTGAGTCCCCGCACAGGCACAACACTGATGGCTGAAGCCATGAAAACATGTTTCGCCATTGACTGTTTCGCTCAGCATGAAAAAAGCTTGCTGTCGCGCCCCAAAAGAGACTGTGATATTTTTCTTACTAAATCACCCAGCGATATTATGATAGTCGGCCCCAGTCTGCGGGTCGACCCCGATCTGTATGTTATCTGTATGATTCGCGACCCGCGAGACATTATCTGCAGCAAGCACAAAAAAGACCCCGGCCGTTACTGGACCAGCCTGAAATACTGGAAACTTTACAGCAAAATGCTCGACAGGCTTAAAGGAGTTCCCCGGTTCATCCCGGTAAAATATGAAGTTTTTGTTTCCAAGCCGAATGAGGTCCAGGAACAGATTGCAAAAGAGATACCTTTTTTAGAGAAAAAAACACTCTTTAGCCAGTATCACGAGTCAGTAAGCGTTTCGGAGGCATCAAAAAAAGCCCTGCGCGAAGTACGTCCCATCAAACCGACCAGCATAGGCAGGTGGCGGAATCATAAAAACCGTGTGGTCGGGCAGCTGCAATTGCACGGCCCTATCACCGAGGATTTGATAAAATACGGCTATGAAAAAGATGATCGTTGGCTCCGGGAACTGGAGGGTGTGGAACCGGATCTCAGTCCGAGTCATTATTCGGAATTTATGACTTTCACGAAGAGGCGGCGGTTAACGTTCGGTAAATACCTGGAGGCCGGGCGACGAATTATAGAGCACAAAATTGGCCGTCGCATCCGAATTACACACCCGAAAAAATGGATTTCACGGCATTAACATTAATGTCCCGGCTATCCCGCAAAGGCGCATCGAAAACTATTAAAGTTTTTAAAGAATGTTGGGAAACTCAGGCTTTTTATATAATGCAGTGCAGTCATGAAATTTATTTTTAAATTTTTTCCCGTTTCATCCTGACCATTTTTTTAAACTGCCAAAATTTTTATGCTATATTTGAGAATCATCTTTAACCTTGAAATGAGTACAACCTCTTGGGCGTAATAATACGGCAAAGCATAAAAAACACGGTTATTCTCTATGTCGGGATTATATTCGGCTTTATCTCAACCATCCTGCTTTTTCCACGTATTTTAACGCCCGCCCAATACGGACTTACACGTCTCCTTTTTTCGCTGTCTATGGTCTGTATCCAGTTTGCCCACTTGGGCACGAAAAATATCATTATCCGTTTTTTTCCCTATTTTCGCGATTCACGTGAATCGCGCGGTCGCTTTTTTTCGGCGATCTTGCTCATTTCGTTCTTTGGATTTCTGCTTTTTACAGCCATTTACCTGCTATTTAAAGGTCGATTTCTTGTTTATTACAGCGATAATTCACCGCTCTTCACGCAGTATTATCTCTTCCTCATCCCGATGGTATTCGGCATTCTCTTTTTTGAGGTCATTAATAATTACATTCGCGCGCTGCATGATGCCGTAACCGGCTCTTTCGTCCATGAAGTGCTGCTGCGTGCGCTTATCATTGTCATGTTGGTTGTGTATTACTACCAGTTAATCCCGTTTGTAACATTTATGATCGGTTTCGTCGGCTGTTATGTGCTTCAGCCCATTTTCCTGCTGGTTTCTCTTTACTGGCGCGGGGACTTGACGCTGTCAACCCCAATATTACAAAAACGGTCAAAATTTCTGCAGGGAATGGGTGTTTATGGGGGGTATTCACTGCTCGGCGGACTGACTACTCTTTTAGTTAGCAATATTGACATCATTATGCTCGGTGCCATGATGAACCTCAGCAATACTGCTGTCTATGCCATCGCATTTTATGTGGGCTCTGTCATCGCTGTACCACAACGATCGATTCTGAAAATTGCCACCCCTGTTTTGGCCGGTCTTTTGAAGGAGAAAAAATATGATGAGATCAGTTCACTTTACAAACGCACCTCTCTGAACCAGATTATCGCCGGGTCCCTGCTTTATATTGGGATATGGGCCAATCTTCACAACCTGATGGACCTGTTGCCGGCTGCATATCAGGGTGCACAGCATATAATACTGGTGATTGGCTTTGCCAAACTTTTTGATATGGCGACTGGCATTAATGGTGGTATCATTCTCAACTCCAAGTATTTCCGGTTTAATCTTTATGTAAATATTTTTCTGGTGATTCTTGCTATCTCCGCTAACTATATATTGATCCCCATCTATGGCATTCTCGGGGCAGCGATTGCCACTACCCTTTCGATTGTTGTTTATAATACCATCAAACTTGTTTTTGTCTGGGTGAAATTTTCCATGCAGCCCTTCGAGTGGAATACTCCCGTCGTAATCGCTATCGCAGCTGCCTGCCTGATTCTATCATTTCAGATCCCGTATCTGGTCAACCTCTTTGTTGATGTAATTGTGCGGTCTCTTTCCATTACCATTGTTTTCATCGGTACTATTTTACTTTTCGGTTTGTCTGAGGACGTAAAGAGCTTGGTCAGGGAAATCCGGCGGCGGACAAAATTATTTTTAAGTCCCTGAATGATTCTACGGCTCTAAGAATGACAAATTGGTTATTTTGTTTGTTGCTGGTGGCATGTTGTAAGTTAACCTACGTCAGAAATAAAACTTATTGCAACCCTCTTGGAAGCTATTACACAGAGCTGTGGGAAGTAAGACCAAAGTTAAAATCTAATTTTTTTGCTTTTTTCGGGCCTGTACACTGAAGCGATTTCAGCACATTGGTGTAATACTTTGCATAAAAGAAAAGGGGGGTCCTCCCTCCCTTGTTTTTCTCAGTTTTTCTGTAGAATTCACGTTAAGCTATACTGTTGATTGCTACAAATTACATACCACAAGCAACAGCTACTTAATCACTCCCTGATAGAAGTTTTCCGGATGAAACGCCGGGCCGCCCACTGGCTCCCCCAAAAGCCCATAAATACAGACAACAGCATCATCACTCCACTCAGGTAATACCAATGCCCATAGGGCCAGGTCAGAATGCCGATCTGCGGAATATACTGGGGTAAAATAAACTTAAAAGCGATAAACATAACAACAATGGCAATCCCTCCTGCAATTACCCCCTGCACCACACCTTCGACCACAAAAGGTCGGCGGATAAATGCGTTCGTAGCTCCAACCAGCTTCATAGAACGGATAAGTGATCGTTTGGCATAAATGGTTAGACGAATAGTATTAAATACAAGAATGACCGAAGCCAACAGTATGAGGCCCGCTAAAATACCGCCAACCCAGGCGACAGTATGAAAACGCGTCTCAATAATTTGCAACAGTTTCTGGTTGAAGGAAACTTTCTGTACCCCATCGTATGATTTGAATACGTTAGTAAGCGAATCAACCCGTGAAATTTTAGCACCCTTTACCATTTTAACCCGAAAAGAGGCCGGTAAAAATTTCAAATTGGCCAGTGATGCCCCGGCATTTCCAAATTGTTTTTTAAATATCGCCGCAGCACTGTCTTTCGAAATATAACTCACCTGGCTGACCAGCGACTGTTTTTTAATCTTATCACGGATTTGCTGCATATCGTGTTTGTTGATATCATTTAAAAAAACTTCCACATCCACAGATTGCCTCAAGGCCTGGGCTATCTGGTAGGCATTAAAAGAGATGCGTCCCAACACGCCAAGTAAAAAAACAGCGATAAAAAGCGAAAAAATGGACGTGAACGAGGCTAATTTTGCCCTTTTAAAGCCCGCCAGTCCTTCACTGACTATATATCGTAAACTCATATCCGCCTATTTTTTTGAAAAACCATGGAAAAAAGTTATGTCGTAATTTTAAACAAAATTGCACAAAAATTCGCGACTTTTTCAGGGCTTTAATGGCCTGTTGCACGGAAAGGTCAGTTTTCTTTAGATTAGAAATCCGGATATCAGTTAATTTATTGAATACGGATTAATATCGGCCACGAAGCAGCATTAAGTCGTGTTCATTCCGAATCAAACCACCATTGAATCAACTTTCTGCGCCTCTTATGCAGTCCCAATCATTACATTGATTATGGACAAGATAAGGATAAGCTCCTTTTATTTTATTTGCAATTTTTGGAGTGAAAAATAAATCTGAATGAAAACTATATTTTGGAAAAAAGTGATGAATTCCGGTACTAAACATCAAAGCTTTGCCAAAGTGCCAGGCAAGAATATCCCTGTCCAAATATGATAAATGCCGGATATTAAAGAGGTGCCATCGCTCGAAACGACGGCACCTGCTTTTATCAATATTTACGAACAACCGGTGGTTGAACCACAGGTGATGCATTTCTGACATGTACCATTGCGCACCATCGTCATGCTTCCGCACTCAGGACAAATATCGCCGGTATAGCCCAGTTCCTTGGCGCGTTCATAATCACTTTCATAGTTGCCTTTTTCCGTTTTTTCGCCCAGCGGACCACTGCCTTCATTTATGGGCTGATGCTCTGTCACCGTTTCGCTCTCCGGCTCTGCGTCAGAAGCATCATTATTATTCGGGCGCTGGTGGCGTTGTTTTTCCTCTTCCGAGGGACGAAGTTTGCGCGTCAGCATATCTTCAGCTTTTACATGTGCCAGATCCTCACGGCCCAGGTAGGTTACTGCCAGCTCGCGGAAGATGAAGTCGATAACCGAGGTAGTCATTTTTATATGAGGACTTCCGCTGACCACGCCACTCGGTTCAAACTTGGTGAAAGTGAACGCATCAACAAATTCTTCAAGCGGCACGCCGTGCTGCAGTCCAAGCGATATTGCAATGGCAAAGCAGTTAGTGAGGCTTCGGAAAGCGGCACCTTCACGGTGCATGTCGATGAATATTTCACCAAGCTGTCCATTTTCATATTCGCCCGTGCGCAGGTAAACGCTTTGTCCGCCGATCTTCACTTTCTGCGTGTAACCCGAGCGTCGATGCGGTAGTCGTCTACGCTTGGCCACATACTTGTGAACGATACGTTCGGCCGTTTCCACAACTTTATCCTGTGCAGCAGCCGTTTCTTCGTCCAGCTCTTCCTCATCTTCGATTTCATCAAAAATATCACTGAGGCTATTCAGCGGCTGACTGAGCTTGGAGCCATCGCGATACAGGGCATTAGCCTTAAGCATCAGCTCCCACGACTGCATATAGGCATCTTTGAAATCCTCGACCGTTGCTTCATTGGGCAGGTTGATGGTTTTGGAAATGCCGCCGGAAATAAATGGCTGAGCTGCTGCCATCATACGAATGTGTCCACTCGGTTTGATGAAACGCGTCCCGATGCGGCCGCAGCGATTAGCACAGTCAAACACAGGCAAGTCCTCATCTTTCAGGTGCGGAGCCCCTTCTACTGTCATCGTACCGCAAACATAATCATTGGCTTCCTGAATCTGCTTCTGACTAAACCCAAGATGCCGGAGCAAGTCAAACTGTGGGTCAGAAATCTGTTCTTCCGTTAAGTCCAGCACATCTTTGCAGAAATCTTCGCCCAGTGTCCACTGGTTGAAGGCAAACTTCACTTCAAAACTGCTGGGCAGCGCTTCCTCGATGGCTTCAAGCTGCTCATCTTCAAAGCCGAGCGCACGCAGACTTTCTTCGTTGATATGCGGGCACCCCTCCAGTGTGCCGTGTCCCTTGGCGTAATCAATAATCTCATCTTTTTCTTCTTTGCTATAACCAAGATTGGTGAGCGCGCGCGGCACACTTTCATTAATAATTTTGAAATAACCGCCGCCGGCCAATTTTTTAAATTTCACCAGTGCAAAATCAGGTTCAATACCCGTCGTGTCGCAGCCCATAACCAGACCGATCGTGCCTGTTGGGGCCAACACTGTTACCTGGGCGTTGCGATAGCCATGTTTTTTGCCCATTTCCAACATTTCGTCTGCATTCTCACGTGCGGCTTCAACCAGGTAATTGGGACATTTGTTGGCATCAATACCCATCGGTTTAACGGTTAATCCTTCATATTCGTCCGGGTCAACATTGTAAGCTGCCCGGCGATGATTACGGATGACACGCAGCATGTGCTCTTTATTCTTTTCATAGCGTTCGAAGGTTCCCAATTCAGAAGCCATCTCCGAGCTGGTTGAATAAGCCTTGCAGTGCATAATGCCGGTCAGTGCTCCGGCAATTGCGCAACCTTCACGGCTGTCGTACGGGACGCCCTGCACCATCAGCGCGGCGCCGAGATTCGCATAACCCAGCCCAAGCGTACGATATAGATAAGACAGGTCAGCGATTTCTTCAGAAGGAAACTGGGCCATCAATACCGAAATTTCCAATACCACTGTCCAGATCCGTGAGGCATTCCGCAGCGACTCAACGTCGAACTCCTTGCACTCTTCGGTCTTGAAATATTTCATCAGGTTGAGCGACGCCAGGTTGCAGGCCGTGTTATCCAGGAACATGTATTCAGAACATGGATTGCTTCCTTTGATCGGGCCATCCTCCGGGCACGTATGCCACTCATTAATCGTATCGTGATACTGGGCGCCGGGATCCGCACACGACCATGCCGCATACGAAATTTGATCCCATAAATCGCGCGCCTGAAGGGTTTTGCACGGTTCCGGCTCGCGTCCTTCCTCGGCCGCTTTACGCTTTTCCGTACGCCAGTACAAATTCCACTCCTCATTATTTTTAACGGCTTTCATGAATTTATTGGGAATTCGTACTGAATTATTGGAATTTTGTCCGCTCACCGTATTATAGGCTTCGGAATCCCAATCTGTTTTATACGTCTCAAATTCAAGATCAGTGAAGCCCTGCGCGGCCAGTTGCACCACGCGCTCGATGTAATTGAGTGGAACTTCGTCTTTCTTGGCTTCCTTGATCGCCTTGCCTAATTTCTTATTCTTTAGCGGGTCGCGGCTGACAGCGCCGTTAAATGTGCGTCCGTCAATTTCGACCGGCTCATTACACAGCCTGATGATTTTTTTGAGATGTTTCTCCAGAATCTTTGACCCGGCCACCATCGAAGCCACTTTTTGCTCCTCATGCATCTTCCAGTTCACATATTCTTCAATATCGGGGTGATCCAGATCCAGCGTTACCATTTTAGCTGCCCGCCGCGTGGTGCCGCCCGATTTGATAGCACCGGCCGCCTTGTCACCAATTTTTAGAAAACTCATCAGTCCGGATGATTTTCCGCCGCCGCTCAGCGGTTCACCTTCACCCCGAACTTCTGAAAAGTTGCTGCCTGTGCCGGAGCCATACTTAAACAGCCGCGCTTCGCGAACCCACAGATCCATAATGCCGCCCTCGTTAACCAGATTATCATCAATACTCTGGATGAAGCAGGCGTGCGGCTGCGGGTGCGTATATGCATCTTCCGACTCCTTCACTTCACCGGTTTCTGCATCTACGTAATAATGTCCCTGTGCCGGCCCGTTGATGCCGTATGCCCAGTTCAACCCGGTATTAAACCACTGCGGGCTGTTGGGAGCCGCCATCTGGTGTGCCAGCATATAACAAAGTTCATCATAGAATATTTTTGCATCCTCCTCCGTATCAAAATAATCATGCTTCCAGCCCCAATAGGTCCAGCAGCCCGCCAGCCGGTGAAAGACATTACGGCTGTGATGTTCTGAGCCATATCGTTTTTCTTCACCAATATCTTCAAGCGCTTTCTCATCCGGTTCGGAGGCCTGCAACCACTCGGGAACCCCTTCTTCCTCAATTTTTTTGGTAGCTGCCGGCACACCGGCTTTGCGGAAGTATTTTTGGGCAATGATATCGGTAGACATCTGAGACCATGAGTTGGGCACGATCACTTCGTCCATATGGAAGACAATGGATCCATCCGGATTTTTGATTTCAGATTTTCGTTCAACAAACTTCGTTTCTTCGTACGGGCTGCTCCAATCGGAGTCGGTATAAAAGCGGCTGAATTTCATAATGATGAGTTTTTAATTGATAACTAAAATTTTACTTCAAGAGCGTGCTATAAATCATTGTGATGACTGAGATGTATATTCTTGCTACTACTAATATTAAAACTCTCTAATAAGCGTGCAAGGGAAAACAGCAAATACTTTTCCACAATTTGCGGAAGTTATCCACAATTGCCTGAGATTCAAGCTGATTCTATATAAAAAGAGCTAAAAACGTGAAACTACTTTTAGGCATGAAATGAATAGCATAAATTTTTAACAAAAATTTCAGACAAAAGAATCCCCCTTTCTTCGTATTCGTGGCACGACTCTGACTCGTGCCACGAATGTCAGCATTTATATTTACAAAGATACTTTGCTCTCCTGGCGCGGATCCAGATCGTAAAGAGAAGAGGCCGCTGCCTGTACGGTTTTGTACCAGTCGTTTCCGTATTTATCGTTGATCTCATAAAAATCGTTAAAATCCGGCTTGCGCACTTTCATTTTCCACTCTTTATTTTTTGATTTATAAACCGGATCAACATGCAGAAGTTGATGAAAAACAACCATTTCCCGTGTTTCATTGTCGAGCATATCCCATGTTTCACCCGAAATCTCAATTAAATAATCATTGCCGGAATAATATTTTACCTCGCGGGAAGTTTTTTTGCACTTGGCCACACGGTACTTCGAAAGATTGGGATAGACTAAAAAATAACCAATTTCGGCCGGACCGAATTCAAGCGTTTCACGGTCAATCACAATTTCAGCTATTTTTTCAATTTCCGGTGATTCCATCAGCTGTTTATTGCTGTGAGCAATAGTATCACCCGGACGCAGAATATCTTCTTTGTTACTCATTTACACTTTTTGATTTTGAATTTTGTTTTCTATGAAAAGGCCTGCAAAGTAAGAGAATGAGAGCCCATTATCAGCCCTTTTATATTAATAACTTCGCTTGTTCTGATGCTGTCAACTATTCCCCTGGCACGACGGGCAAAAATACAGCTTCCGCCCTCCGGTTTTTTGTTCTTCTATTTTTGTGCCGCACTTGTGACAATAATTTCCGGTCCTGTTATATACAAAATGACGATACTCGCTCCGGTCGGCCTGCTCTCGTTTCAGTGCTTCCACAATTTCAGGATTGTTGGTGATGCCGCCCGTTTCGTATGAGCGCCGGGCAAGTTTACGGGTCGCCTCTGCCAGCATCTTTTTTTGTTGAGATGAACATTCACGCAACTTGGATGAGGGCGGAATGCCGGCATAAAACATGATTTCGCAGCGCAAATAATTTCCCACACCACTCAAGAACGATTGATCCAGAAGCAGGGTTGACAATTTGCGATTCTGGAAAGTATCATCCTCGTATTGCTCAAGAATCATATCCACCGTCGTATCGGGGTGCACCACATCAGGACCAAGTTTTTTTAAATATGAATGCTCACTCAATTCATCCTTTTGCATAAATTCGATTTGTGTAGCTGAGTAAAGCAGAGCGGCATTTTCATCATTTTGGAGCACCACCCTCAGACTTCGCCCGGTATCCGGTTTTTCTCCCGCGGCCTCAACAAACCATTTTCCGTATAGCTGATTATGCGTATAAAGCGCCAAATCGTTATCAAAAAAAGTTACAAGCGCTTTTCCACGGGGCTCCACCCGCTTTACCGACTGGCCTATGAGTTGGTCTTCATACGATTTCAGCTCATCGGGATAAAAAAAGCACTCACTTATTTCCTGACTTGCAAGTGCATCGTTAAGCTTGTCGGCTGTACGCCAAATTTCAGGTCCTTCAGGCATAATTTATGATATTTGTTGAATTGTTGAATAGATGAATTTTGAATAAGTGGCAAGTACTTTGGAGTTTCTCTGCAGTATAGTTGTGAGAGAATGCTATGCTAAAAGTGCTGGCAATTATTATTTTTTCCTTTTTAGCATTCCGTCAATCTGGCTCACCGGTTTATTTCGCCATTCTGAAAGTTGCGTGAGAATGACCGAACGCACTTTTTCTGTCAGCTCATTAACCTGATCAGTGGAAAGCCCTTCCGTTGAAATCGGATCCAGTATTTTCAGATTGATATCATTTCGGGGACCAAATTTCCAGCTTTTCTTGGGCAGGCACCCCTGCGTGCCGTCGATAGCCATCGGTAAAATGGGGACTTGTTCCCGAATCGCCAGCTCAAAAGCGCCGCGGGCAAAACGGTTCAGCTTACCAGTTCTCGAACGGGTCCCTTCGGGAAAAAACATCACCGAACAGTTTTTGCGCAAATATCGGGATGCCTGGCGGAATGCTCCAATACTCTGACTTCGGCTCCGTTCAATGGGAATATCACCGGCTATTTTGAGCATCCAGCCCAGAACCGGAATATCGAACAGTGATTTCTTAGCTGTCCATTTCATCTCCCAGGGCAGATTAGAGATGACCGGAATGTCGGCCTGCGACAAATGATTGCAGACCATTACATAGGGATGACGATCGTCAATGCCCTCATATCCTTCGATATGAACATTCCAGCGCGGATTCACTTTGGAAGCCGCTTTACCGAGCTTCCGGAAAAATCGTCCGGTATTGTATAAAGCAGGATCGCGATCAAAAAGACGGCGGACGGCCAGCATGGGCAGCCAGATCAAAACAAGCATAACCTCGCAAATCCAGATCGCAATCGATTTGATGGCATTCATATGTTATTGGGCCTTTATCCTTGGAATGTAACTCTTTATGACGCCCCAAACTCCTTTAGCCGGTGGTCGTGCCCGCTTGTTTCGCTCTACCGCTTTTTCAATAATATCGGGCTGAAAGACGTCCACCTCAATCAATTCACGAGCCGGTAAAAAAGTTCTTGGCGGTTCTCCGCTGGCTTTTTTTCTATAACGGGCAGAGGTATTTCCATTTGCATGCGAGGCTTTTTTCTTTTGGGGTGAGCCGTTATTGGCGTATGATTTTTTTTGGGGAGACGATGCCTTTTTAGACTTCCTTTTTGACCGCCGACTGGTTTTCTTTTCAGCCCGTGAAGCATTTGAAGATTTTTGCGGCTGTTTTTTGCGTTTCTGTCTATTTTTATTGGACTTTTGGTCCTGCTGCCATTTTTTTTCTGTAATCTGATCCCCGACTTCTTTCTTTATAGCTTTGTAATATTTTTGCGCCTTGGGATTAACCAGTGTCACCGCAGTGCCCGACTTATCATATCGCCCCGTACGCCCGATGCGGTGAATATAATCTTCCGGGTTGTTGGGCACATCATAATTTACGATCAGCGAAATATCATCAATATCAATACCCCGCGAGAGCACATCGGTCGCCACCATCACCGGATACTGTTTATTTTTGAATGCACGCAATGCCTCATTTCGCTCTTCCTGGCTTCGGTCGCCGTGCATACTTATTGCTTTTATATCCCGTTTTTTGAGCCTTCGTTCCAGTTGATCCGTGCCGCGTTTGGTCGCCGTAAAAATAAGAGCCGTCTCCCAGTCAAAATTATCAAACAGCTGTTCAACCAGCTCAATTTTCTTTTTCTGTGGGGTGAAATAGACCAGTTGTTTTACACTTTCGGCCGGTTTTGAAGGAGCAATAGCCACAGTCTCAGGATTTTTCATCACCTTACCGACCATTTTCTTTAATTCATCAGGCAGCGTGGCAGAAAAAAGCAGGGTTTGCCGTTCAGCCGGCAAGCTGTCGATTATTTTGGTGACATCCGGCAGAAACCCCATGTCGAGCATACGATCCGCCTCGTCCAGCACAAAATAATTGATATGGCCAAAATCGATATTGAGCACATTCATCTGATCAAGCAGGCGACCCGGAGTAGCTACGATAATATCCACGCCGGCGCGGATGGCTTTTGCCTGGGCTGCAAAGTCACTACCACCCATTACGATAGCCGAGGTCACCCCCGTATGATATCCAATGGCAAAAATCTGCTCATCAATCTGCCGGGCCAGTTCGCGGGTCGGTGCAAGAATAAGGGCTTGCGTACCCTCTATGTTTGATTCCATTATCTTTTGCAAAAGAGGAATGACAAACGCTCCGGTTTTGCCGGTGCCCGTCTGTGCGGACCCCAAAACATCCCGGCCTTCTAAAATAAGCGGGATTGATTGGGACTGAATAGGCGTAGGCGATTTGTATTGCAAATCGCTGAGACCGCCATAAATTTCGTCATTTAAGTTGAAGTTTTTAAAACCCACGAGGTTAATTGATTAAATTAAAGATAAGGATCATTTTTTCTTCCATGTGAATCTGGTTTTATCTGAAATATTTCAAGACCAACTGTAAAATTTTCAGATAAATTATTTAACAAACGTTCCGCGGCATTCAAATATTTGCTAATGCAATATTACCAGATTCGCAAAGTTACGAAAGATAGGGTAGTTTTGGCAAATAAACGATTTTTTTTCACTTAAAAAATGAATACATTTAGCGTTTAATCTAATCTATAAAAAAATTAACAGTTATAATGATTCATAAAAAATTAGTGTCAGGTGCAGCTGCTCTTGCAGTCATTCTCACTTTTACATTGGCCGGATGCAAATCGGGCTCGTACAATGGTAACGTAAATTTAACAAATAATATTGATAGCGTAAGTTATGCTTTTGGATATCTGAACGGCAAGCACATGAGCCAGCAAGGTATGGATGATATTAATCCACAGATTTTTGCAAAAGCTATGAATGAGGCTTTTGCTGGTGATTCCTCCAAAATTTCTCAAACAAAGTTGCGCGCCATGTTGCAACGATATTCGATGCAGGCCCGCCAAAAAATGCAGAAAAAACAGCAAAAGCAAGCCAAGGCCAATCAAAAGAAAGGTCAGGCATTCTTAAAGAAAAATAAAACCAAGCAAGGTGTAAAAACCACGAAAAGCGGTCTGCAATATAAAATTCTCAAAAAAGGCAGCGGCCCGTCGCCCTCAAAAAATGATACGGTACTTGTAAGTTATAAGGGCATGCATCTGAATGGAAAGGTCTTTGATCAAAATGATTCAGTATCAATTCCGCTGAGCCGTGTTTTCCCGGGCTGGCAGGAAGGCATTCAGCTGATGCACGAAGGGGCGCGTTATAAATTCTGGATTCCAGGAAAACTGGCCTATGGTCAGCATCCACGTCCCGGCGGACCTATCGCTCCGGATGAAACACTTGTCTTTAATGTAAAGCTGATTAAAATTAAAAAGTAAGTTTTAATCGCTTTATTCTGATTTGAGGGAAATCTTAATCCCGCTCGTTAATCCGGGCGGGATTTTTTATTTCAATTCTTTCCGAATCAACGATATCAATTCTCTTTTACTTGCTGCAAACTCATCATTATAATCTGTGGTACTCCGTTTAATAACTTCGTAAGCTTCATTCCAGTCATACACATTAGTAATTTCACATTTGGGCGATTTATTGGGATCCATCGAGGGCATTTCCTTATAAGTCAGGAAATAATGCGTCAGTCGGTCTAATACTCGTTTAGGGACATCGCTAATATTATCCATCGAACCATAAACGGCATCTCCCTGCATAACAGCAATTATTTTATCATCGGCTTCATTGCGATCGATCATACGCAAGCCGCCGATAGGTTTTGCATCTAAAATGATATTGCCGTGTGGAATAGATCGCTCCGTCAATACACAAATGTCGAGCGGATCGCCATCTCCCACAATTGAGCTGCGTCCGGTTTTTTGCATACAAAATTCTCCGATCGACTCTCCGCAATATGTTTGGGGGATGAAGCCATACGGGAAAGGAAGAATATTGGAAAAACGTTGCGGCCGATCGACTTTAAGGTAGCCACTTGCTTTTTCAAGTTCATATTTCATGGTATCACCCGGTACAATTTCAATAAATACCCGCACTGTCTCCGGCGTGTCCTCTCCTATCGAGATGCCGTGCCAGGGATGGGGCTTGTAAAAAAGTTCGGAGAGTTTTAAAAAACGGTCAATATCACTTTTTTCCATATTATCTATTTAATGATTTTGTTTGTCAATATACGGTTGGAGTATAAGGTAGGAACTATCTTAAACTGCGTCAATAAATTAATTGTGATAGGCAAATTTTAATCGCTTATTGACGCGAAATGTGCGAGAAGAATATCTATAAAATAGGAAAAGACGGCTATCAACCGTCTTCTCCTTATACGTTGGCTTTTTCGGGGTACAACTACATCATACAGATTAATTTAGCAAAATCATAATGTGTTTATATTAACGAATTTCTTTTTCATTTGTTCCCAA
>DASQZL010000086.1:0-12242 GCA_035638715.1 Balneolaceae bacterium | reverse complement strand
AAAAGGTCCATCCGCAACTTGTTATGGACGGGGCTGGAGGCTGTAATCCTGGTCGTAATTATTTTGCTTATTTTTCTGCGGAGTGGCCGTTCTGCCCTGATTATCGGTATATCCATTCCCATATCCATCATTGCCACTTTTAGCATCATGAACTGGATGAATGTCAGCCTTAATATCATATCACTGTCCGGGCTTACACTCGCGGTGGGGATGGTTGTGGATGATGCGGTTGTGGTGCTGGAAAATATATTTAGATTTCGCGAGCATGATGAAAGTGGTAAAAAAGCAGCGGTCTTCGGAGCCCAGGAGGTAGCTGTACCGGTTGTTGTTTCAACTCTTACTACATTGGTGGTATTTGTCCCCATACTTTTTGTCCCCGGTATTGCCGGCTTTCTTTTCCGTGATTTGGCATTGACGATTTCTTTTGCCCTTGCCATTTCTGCCGTTGTTGCTCTTTCGATGATTCCGATGATGAGTTCCCTGCTCTTTACCGAAGAAGACCAGCACACCGAGCACGAAAATAATTATCTGAAAAGAATGCTCCAGTGGAGCCGGGGCAATGTGCTCAAACGTATTGCCGTATCGCCACTGCTGCTTCTCGGAATCATTTTCTATCCTATTGTGTGGATCGTAACGAAAGGTGCAAAAAAAGTCGGCGCCTTTTTTGGAAAAAACGTTGCTCCTGTACTCAACCGTGCATTTGATCGTCTTGAAACAACCTATCATGATAGCCTTGACCGCATGCTTGACCATAGCGGTACTGTCGTTGTTGCAGCATTGATATTTTTCATTATCACCCTGCCGCTCTTTTTTCTCTTGGGAGGTACGTTCTTTCCCCAGGTAGATAAAAGTTCATTTACACTTGATGTACAGCGAAATCCCGGTGTGAGCCTTACTGAACTCGGACGCACGATAAGCCAGGTTGAGCACATAATCAGAAAAGATGTGCCTGAAGCAAAGCTTGTCGTTTCGCAATATGGTGATAAAAAAGGAGTAGAGGGGGCTGATAACCCCGGCGGTTATGAAGGTACCGTTGATGTAGAATTAGTGCCTCAGGATCAAAGGCATCGCTCTCAACAGAAAATTGTCGCATCCCTGCTTGATTCACTCAAGGTCGTTCCCGGTGCCCAGATCAAACAGTTACTAAATAATCCGCTACGCCCTCAGGGTAATAACGGACTGGTTGTTCAAATTTATGGCTATAATCAGCAGATGAGACGTAAAATTGTGAGCCATGTTGAACAGCAAATGGAAAATATTCATGGTATTGAAAATGTATTCAGCTCGGCCGACCAAGGGCGCCCGGAACTGCGGGTTCGGATGGACCGCGAACGTATTTCACGTCTGGGCATGACCACTTCGCAGGTTGCAACAGCCCTCAGCAATGCTGTTAAAGGAAATCAGGCAACTACATATCTTGACAAGGGAGTGAAGTATAATGTTGTTGTGCAACTGAATCCGAAGGAAAAAACGACAAAAGCTGCCCTCACCTCTTTGCAAATAGAGACGCCTGACAGCACGTTTGTTCCATTGAGTAGTCTGGCAAGTATCAAACAATACAACGGACCTTCGAATATTATGCGGATCAATCAGCAAAGGGTCACACAGATCACCGCTGATCTTAAAAACATTGACCTCAAAACTGCAACTTCACGAGTAAGACAGAAACTTCAGAATATAAATTGGCCCAATGGATTCCGCTATAAAATTGCCGGCTCTGCTCAGGATCAAAAGGCATCATTCCATTATTTGCTGATTGCCTTCCTTATCGCCGGTGTTCTCACATATATGGTTATGGCCTCGCAGTTCGAAAGTCTTGTTGAACCATTTATTATCATCTTTACCATTCCCCTTGCTCTCAGTGGCGTATTGTTGATGCTGTGGATTACCGGAACCGATATAAGCGTTACCTCAATGGTAGGTGTTATTTTGCTTTCGGGAATTGTTGTAAACAATGGAATTGTTATGATAGACTACATAAAAATATTACAAGCCCGGCATCAAGAGCGGCATCAGGCCATTGTAAATGGAGCCACAAGGCGACTGCGTCCTATTTTAATGACGGCATTTACCACCATTTTGTCCATGGTGCCATTGGCTCTGGAACTTGGCTCCGGCTCTGAAACGTGGAGTCCGATGGCGCGCACGGTGATTGGCGGACTGACCGTTTCAACCCTATTGATGCTCTTTGTAGTTCCTTGCATGTATAAGCTGATTAATTCAACGGTTGAACGATTGGGCTTTGATTCAATTCACAAAATAGATCCACTTCAAATGGATAATGAATCAGATGATGAAGAATAAGCAGTTAATTGGTTTGAATTTGGCGAATACTTCTGTTGATAACACATAAAGTAGTGGACCGGTCCCGGCCGGTGTGGAAAAAAAACTAAAAATTTAATTCTTTTTATTTGCCATGAAAAAGTTCTCTATTACCGGAAATATCTTGAGGCGTCCTGTAACGGTTATCATGGCCACGCTCATTGTCATTGGTTTTGGCATTTTTGCTCTGACAAACCTTAAAGTTACGTTACGACCTTCATTTAATATTCCTGTCCTTGCTGTATCAGTGAATTACCAAAATGTAGCCCCTAAGGATATGGAGCAGATTGTTGTGGACCCCATTGCCGGGGCGGTATCTTCAGTTGAGGGAATCAAAACACTTGAATCACATATCAGCAAAGGGCACGCATTCATCATTCTACGTTTGTATGATGGAACGAACGTACGTAAAACTGAAGAGGATGTACGGGCAAACATTTCACGTATTCGTAACCAACTGCCGAATGAGGTTAACAATCCGGTAATTTTCCAGTTTGATCCCGAAAATTTTCCGATTATGCATCTTAGTCTCAAATCATCAACCCGGGGGCTCGATAAATTACGTGAATTGAGTACCAACCTTATTGAACCGCGTCTGGAACGGCTTGATGGAGTCGCTTCCGCTGATACACGTGGCGGCTTGGAACGGACAATCTTTGTCGATGTCAATCCCGGATCACTCGCCCAGTATAATATGGTACCCTCCGATATAGAAAATGCACTCCGCAATAATAATGTGGAGGTACCTATCGGTAATATTGTAACCCGTAAAAACAGCTATAGCATAGAAGCGCAATCGAGATACCAGAACATCAACCAAATCAGGCAGACGATCATTAAGATGTCGCAAAGCGGCGTACCCATTCGCATCAAGGACGTAGCAAAGGTAAAAAACAGCTTTGCCGACATAAATACCCTCGTTGATATCAACGGAAAAAACAGTGTCTCAATTGAAATTCACAAAAAATCAGATGCCAACACACTTGACGCGACATCAGCTGTAAGAGCAGCACTGCCTAAAATTAATGCAGACTTACCGCCGGGCGTAACACTTAGCGTGCTCAGCAGTGATGGGAAATATATACAGCAGTCTATCTCTAACTTGGCACAAACGGCATTTGCAGCACTTATAGTTGTAATTATTGTTCTGCTAATTGTTATGGGCGGATGGCGAATCGCCTTAGTTGTGGGGGCGACCATCCCACTTTCGGTTACAGCCAGCTTTGCCGGAATGTATGCCTTTGGCCTAACCCTCAATACCCTTACCATCTCAGCACTGGCTTTAGCGGTGGGCTTACTGGTTGATAATGCCATTGTTGTTTCTGAGAGCATCGCCCGCAAGCTCGAAGAGGGATTACCCAAATTCCAGGCTGCCCTGCAGGGTACGAATGAAGTTATAGGCGCACTTCTGGGGGCAACGCTTACAACACTCGGTATATTTCTGCCCATCATTAGCCTGTCTGGCGTGGTAGGACAACTTTTCCGATCGTTTGCTCTGACAATATGCATAGCAATTGCCATTTCGTTTATCGCCGCTATCATCTTAGTGCCTGTATTAACCCTGCTATTCATTAACAAAAGCCAGTTTGAAGATCAAAACTGGACAGGACGTTTTGTGAAGAAACTTGAGCGGTGGTATGCTTCATCGCTTCGATGGCTCATGTTCCATAAATGGACAGCTGTCATCGCCGTTATTGCACTCATCGGAGGTATCTATGTCATCTATCATCATTTACCTTCTCAGTTTTTTGCTCAAAGTGATTCTGGTTCTGTCAGTGTAGACATAAAACTACCCGAAGGAACAAAGCTTACGCGTACGGCTAATGTTATGCACCGGTTTAGCAAGCAAATTCAGAATATGCCGGTCGTTAAAACCGTAATCACGGAAATCGGTCAACGAGGGTTTCGTTCGCAGACCAACGAAGGTGAGATTGATGTTAATTTGGTTGATCAAAGTAAACGTTCAATTACAACACAAGCATTTTCATTACGACTCAGAAAAATGCTTCGGGCTCCCGGCGTAGATGTCAATATACAGAACAGAGGTCATCACGGCGGTTTTGGCGGTGGCGGCGGCGGTGGAATACGGCTCAGTATTATCGGACCTGATATAGATAAACTGTTAGCCATCTCAGACAAAATTAAAACGTTACTGAAGAATGATCCCAATGTTATTTCCATTGATAATGGCCGTTCTGATCCAACGCCGGAGCTCCATTATCTGGTTGATCGACAGCGAATTAGCCGTATGAACAGTTCACTGAGTAAGGTCGCAAATTCTTTAAAAACTCAAGTTCAGGGAACACGGGTAGGGTATTATCGCGATCAGAATTTACGAATTCCCATTCGTGTACGCGTTGCGAAAAATGCCATCAGAAATAGGCAGGACTTGGCAGGGCTTCAGCTTATTCAGGTAGGTAATCAACGAATACCGGTCACCGGACTTGGCCATTTTATTAGTACAAAGGGAGTTGACGATATTCAGCGCAGAAACAGACAGACTGTAATGGACCTGTCCATAAATGTGAAAGGTAACGCCATGCAATATCGAAAAAAGATACTTAGTACTATCAAAAATAATATAGTTTTACCCGATGGATACCGATACTCTTTTACGGGCTCAACCCATCAAGCGCGGCAAAGTACATCGGAAATAAAATGGGCTTTGCTCTTTGCTATTTTGCTTACTTATATGATTATGGCTTCACTCTTTGAAAATTTCCGGGATCCATTTGTCATATTTTTCGCCATACCATTAGCATTTTTTGGAGCGTTTGCGGGTTTATTTTTGACTAATACTCCACTTAGTTCAACGGCCTTTATCGGAATATTTATCTTGGTGGGAATTATAGTAAATAATGGCATTGTTTTGGTAGATTACATGCATTTATATACCAAAAACAATGAATATACCGACTCGTACTTAAATAATATCATTGAAGCCTGTAAGCGTCGCATGCGTCCTGTCCTACTCACCGCTCTAACTACAATTTGTTCCATGATTCCATTATCTATTGGTATCGGAACCGGTGCTGGAAACTGGGCCCCCCTGGGCCGGACGGTCATCGGAGGTTTATTCGTCGGCTCTATTTTAACCCTCTATATCATTCCTATCTTTGTGATGGGCATTAGTAAAGAACGGCGTAAAGCTATAAACGAAAGTAAAAATGAATAAATTTTGAATTGGCACTTTTATATTTCCTTTTTCGTTTACATATTATAATAAACGATTATAGATTAAAGGAACTAAAAAGTTTATTAATATTAAATTTACACAGCTATGAACAAAGCAGTAAATTATACAGTAGGATTTCTTTCAGGCGCGCTTCTGGGCTCGGTAGCGGCACTTTTATTTGCTCCTGAAAATGGCAGCGATATTCGAGATACTATAACGTATCGATTTAGCAGTTACATGGACGACCTCAACAACCTAATCAATCGTATTGCAGAAGAAAAAAGAGGAATATCAGATGCCCAGAAAGAAGGCGATAAGGTCGTTAAAGACGCCCGCCAGCGTGCACAGGATTTAATTAAGGAGGCTGAAGACTTGTTAAATTCGATTGAAGAGACCCAAGAGGATGCGAGCGCTACCAATGGACAAAAAACTACTTAAGGTAGATTAATTATATTAATAGAAACCCAGAAAGATTCACGGAAATCAAAACAGAACCCCGATCCGAACGGATGCCGCTGGCCTTTGTTGTAGGGGCCGGCCTGTTTGGAAAGAAACGTATGGCGTTCGAGCTTCATTAGTCCGTAGAGAATCATTTCGAGCAGTTCATTTAGTCCGTCTTCTTTATTGAACGGTGTGTATTGTATCTGACCGTTGTTCTTTCGATAGATCCATCATGTGTCTCCTTGGTTTTTTGTGTTTGGAAGAACCTTAACATAGCCCAGGGAGACCTTTTTTATAGCTCAGCTCAATCAGATAGCTTCTTTTCTTGCCCCAGATCGCTACCCAGGCATAAATTTGGACACGACCGTATTATTTTTTTTCCGCACCAGGTTAGGGTGGCTGCCCGTTTTTATCTTGAATTCGTTTTAGATAAGATCAAAATCACAAGAAAGCCTCCCGAGAGGAGGCTTTCTTAGCTTTTAAAGCTAATGAACAATTCACAAAACAGAAAAAGGCGGTAATAAACAATTACCGCCCTTTGTAGCTAATTAACTATATGCGAAGAAATTATTCCTCGCCTTCCTCTATTTCAACTGTTTGCTGAGATTGTTCACCATTCGGTTTACCTTCTTCTCCGGCACTAAGTGACTCAAATACTTTGGCCACTTCTTGTTCTTCCTCATCAAGATCGGATTTTGCTCCGACGATGAGATCTTCATATTTATCCAGTCCTGTACCGGCGGGTACTTTATGACCAACTACTACATTTTCCTTCAAGCCACGGAGGTAGTCCTTCTTGGCTTCAATTGAGGCCTGTGTAAGAACTTTTGTTGTCTCCTGGAATGAAGCAGCTGAAAGCCAGCTTTCCGTCGAGAGAGCGGCCCGAGTAATACCCAACAATATTGGTTTGGATATAGCCGGTTCAGCTTCGCGGGTCTCAAGCTCCTCGGCTCCTTCTCTTATTAAGTCGTTGTTGATTTCCCGAACCTCACGTCGATCCAGCTTAGTCCCCTGTTTAAGGTCACTGCCGCCCGGATCCGTCACGACGTATTTACCAATCAACTCATCGTTTTTGCGATTCAGCACAAATCGGTCCACTTTATCATTTTCGAGGAAATTAGTGTCTCCCGAATCCGTAATTTGAACTTTCTGCATCATGGTACGAACTATAACCTCGATGTGCTTATCATTAATTTGCACACCCTGCAAGCGATAAACTTCCTGAATTTCGTTCACCAAGTACGACTGTACGGCATAAGGACCAAGAATATTCAGGATTTCCTCAGCAGGTACCGTACCGTCAGAAAGCTGCTGGCCGGCTTCTACATAATCATTTTCCTGAACAAGAATATGCTTGGAAAGCGAAATAAGATACGTGCGTTCATCCGTGCCGTCCTTACTTTCCACAATCACTTCCTGCTTACCACGCTTACGTCCGCCCATACGGACGATTCCATCAATTTCCGAAACGACAGCCGGATCTTTAGGTGAGCGAGCCTCGAACAACTCTGTGACTCGCGGCAGGCCAGCTGTAATATCTTTTGATTGACCGGTTTGACGAGGTATCTTCGCCAGGATTTGTCCCGCTGATACCTCTTCATTATCATCTACGACGATATGCGTATCAACGGGTAATGTTTTTTCCCGAATGCGATCGTCATCACCCTTAATTACCAGCGTTGGTATCAGGGAACGATCTTTTGAATCAATGATCACTTTTTCACGGTGCCCGGTCTGGGGGTCCGTTTCCTCTGTAAAAGTGACATCTTCTATAAGATCCTTGTACTCGATCGTACCTTCGATTTCAGAATAGATATTTGCGTTATAGGGATCCCATGTACAAATAGGTACACCTTTAGGTATTTTATCTCCTTCTTCTACCTGAAGTTCAGCGCCATAAGGAATATTATAGGTGATAAGTTCCTCACCCTCTTCACCTATTATTTTTATTTCGCCGGCGCGGCTTAGTACTACATTGTGAATTTCTTCGCCGTCGTCATATTCAACAACGCGAATATTTTCAAATTCCACTTTCCCTTCGAACTTAGCCTGATGCTGTGATTCAGATTCCATGCGAGAAGCTGTTCCTCCCACGTGGAATGTTCGAAGTGTCAACTGTGTACCCGGCTCACCAATAGACTGAGCAGCAATAACTCCCACAGCTTCACCCACTTGTACAAGAGTTCCGCGTGAAAGATCTCTGCCGTAGCATTTGGCACAAACGCCCCGTGGACTTTCGCACGTAAGCACCGAACGAATTTCCACTTCCTCAATAGAGGTTTCAGCAATTTTTTGTGCTATCTCTTCGTCAATCATCTGGTTGGCCTCGCAGATTAACTCATCTGACATCGGATCATAGATATCATGGAGCGATACACGGCCAAGGATGCGATCTTCAAGACTTTCTACGACATCCTCATTGTCTGTAAGGGCACTCATCGTCAAACCACGCAAGGTACCGCAGTCATTCTCTTCAATTGTGATATCTTGAGAGACATCCACAAGACGACGTGTTAGATATCCGGCGTCAGCAGTTTTCAACGCCGTATCGGCCAATCCCTTACGGGCGCCGTGCGTAGAAATGAAATATTCAAGAACTGTCAGCCCCTCGCGGAAGCTTGAAAGAATCGGATTTTCAATGACCTCGTTGCCAGACTGCATCGAACTTTTCTGCGGCTTTGCCATAAGTCCACGCATTCCGCCAAGCTGTCGAATCTGCTCTTTAGAACCACGAGCTCCGGAATCCGCCATCATATATACTGGGTTGAACCCTTCACGATCAGCTGCAAGTCCGTTAAACAATGTTTCTGAAACGCGGTTTGTAATACTCGTCCATTTATCAATGACCTGATTGTAACGCTCATTATCGGTGATGAATCCCATTTCGTACTGATTTGTTATTTCAGCAACTTCATCTTCGGCTTCCTGTATGAGCTCTTCCTTTTCCTCAGGTATAACGATGTCTTCGAGATTAAATGAAAGTCCGCCAATGGTGGATTGTTCAAATCCCATGCGTTTCATTTTATCCAGAAACTCGGCTGTTCGTGCTGTACCAACCGTATTCTGGATATCACCAATGACCTTTCGCAGCTCTTTTTTACCTAAACGTCTATTGATAAAGGGGATTTCAGGGGGTAAAATGTCATTGAATATTACACGACCCGTGGTCGTCTCAATAATTTCATCCCGTATTTCTCCATCTTCTTTTTCTTCCGTGATGCGAACGTTGATTTTAGCATTGGCATCCAATCTTTTTTGATCATAGGCAATCACCACCTCATCCACATTGGCAAAAGTTTTACCTTCTCCCTTTTGGCCATTTGCCGCCTTGGTGAGATAATAGATTCCAAGAACCATATCCTGCGACGGAACAGCAATAGGTCCTCCGCTGGCAGGACTCAAAAGATTATGAGAGCCGAGCATGAGTACGGAAGCCTCCAGCACGGCATCGTTGCTCAGTGGTACATGCACAGCCATTTGGTCACCGTCAAAATCGGCATTGAAAGCCGTACAAGCCAGCGGATGCAGGCGAATAGCCTTTTCTTCAATCAGTACCGGCTGAAAAGCCTGAATCCCAAGGCGGTGCAATGTCGGAGCACGATTGAGCAAAACGGGGTGACCATCAATAACGTTCTCGAGTACACCCCATACGACCGGCTCCCGGCGATCAACTACTTTCTTTGCACTTTTAACCGTTTTTACATATCCGCGTTCGATGAGCCGGCGAATAATAAACGGTTTATAAAGTTCAACGCCCATTTCTTTTGGCAGCCCGCATTGTTGCATACTCAATTCAGGACCTACCACAATCACCGATCGGCCTGAATAATCAACTCGCTTACCCAACAGGTTCTGACGGAAGCGTCCGCTTTTACCCTTCAGCATGTCGCTGAGAGATTTTAATGGCCGATTATTACTCCGTACAGCGTTCGATTTTCTCGAATTATCATAAAGAGAATCTACCGCCTCCTGCAGCATGCGTTTTTCATTACGCAGAATTACATCCGGAGCCTTAATATCGATCAACCGTTTCAGTCGATTATTCCGGATAATTACGCGACGATATAAGTCATTTAAATCCGATGTTGCAAATCGCCCGCCTTCAAGTGGAACCAAAGGCCGCAATTCCGGTGGTATGACCGGGATGACGCTTTGTACCATCCATTCGGGGCGGTTTTCCGTATGTTCATTGGCTGAACGGAATGACTCAATAACTTGCAGACGCTTCAATTTTTTCTTCTTACGCATCTGCGACGTTTCATTTTTTACCTCATAACGCAGCCGATAAGCAAGACTGTCAAGATCCAGCCCGCTCAGCAAGTCATGCAGTGCCTCCGCTCCCTCTTTAGCTTCAAACGTATGGCTGTCTTCATCCTCCTCTTCTTCAATGGCAAATTCATCTTCCGGGAACTGTTCTTTTATATCATAATATTCATCCTCCGAGATTAAATCACCTCTTTTATATCCCAGATCTGCTGCCTGGCCCGGATCGGTAATCACATGCGTTTCATAATAGACGATTTTGCTCAATTCCTTTGAAGAATATCCAAGCAGATAAGCCAGTTTATTTGGAAGGGATCTGAAATACCAAATGTGTACAACGGGTACAGTCAGGTTGATATGACCCATACGCTCCCGGCGTACAGCCTTACGGGTTACTTCAACACCGCAGCGATCACATATAATACCTTTATAACGAATGCGCTTGTACTTTCCGCAATGGCATTCGTAATCTTTAACCGGACCGAAAATCTTTTCACAGAATAAACCATCCATTTCCGGTTTAAAAGTTCGGTAATTAATCGTCTCCGGCGTTAATACCTCACCATGCGACCGTGATAATATGGTCTCCGGCGAAGAAAGTGAAATTCCAATGCTGTCGAAATCTTTTGGAACGTTTAACGTGTTTGTTGTCGGCAAGGGTTAACCTCCGTGTTGGCTTTGAGTAACAATAAAAATTCGAGAATTCAGAAAGATTCTAATCTATGTGGACATCAAGACCGAGCCCCATAAGCTCTCTCAGAAGAACTTTAAATGATTCAGGGACTTCACCATCAGGCAGATTTTCTCCTTTAACGATGGCTTCATACACCTTTGAACGGCCTTTTACGTCATCACTTTTTACGGTGAGCATTTCCTTAAGGATATTGGATGCACCATATGCATAAAGTGCCCAAACCTCCATTTCGCCTAATCGCTGGCCGCCAAACTGTGCTTTTCCACCCAGTGGCTGCTGAGTAATAAGCGAATACGGACCAATAGAGCGTGCATGCATTTTGTCCTCGATCAGGTGATCAAGCTTAAGCATGTAGATGTATCCCACCGTTGTTTTTTGGTCAAACGGCTCGCCTGTTTGTCCGTCATAAAGTTTTACCCGACCATCTTTAGGTAAGTTTGCTTCTTCAAGTTTATCCTGCACTTGATCATAGGAAGCACCGTCAAAAATAGGTGAAGCGAATTTCACACCTAACTTTCTACCAGCCCAACCAAGGATTGTTTCATATATCTGACCAAGATTCATACGTGAAGGAACCCCAAGCGGGTTAAGCAAAATATCAATCGGGGTTCCATCTTCCATAAATGGCATGTCCTCAACCGGAACAATATTTGCTACTACACCTTTGTTTCCATGGCGTCCGGCCATCTTGTCACCAACGCTCAATTTACGTTTTTTGGCAACATAGACTTTAGCTTTTTGGATAATGCCCGGCGGCAGATCATCTCCAACCTGAATCTGGTATTTTCTACGTTTTGTTTCCGTATCAATTTCGCGGCGGAGTTTCCGGTAATTTTTAAAGAGTAACCGCACTTTAGCAACAAGATCATCATCCGTAGCCCACTGGATATTGTCATTAATTCTAACGGGGTCCAGTTCCTGAAAGTCGGACTTGCGATATTTTTCTCCCTTTGGAATTAATTCGACGCCGTTAAAATCATAAACGCCCGGCGACGTTTTGTCTCGTAAAAGGGAGTACAGATTATCGACCATCTTACTGTTGAGCTCATCAATTTTTTCTGCATGGCGCTCATTTTCGAGCTCAACCTGTTTTTTCTCTTCCCGTCGGGATATTTGCTCATCACGCTTACGGCTAAATAATTTCGTATCAATGACCGTTCCCGAGACACCGGGGGGCGTTTTTAATGAAGCATTCTTAACATCGCCGGCTTTATCACCAAAGATAGCGCGCAAGAGTTTTTCCTCCGGTGTTGGATCCGTTTCACCTTTAGGGGTAATTTTTCCCACCAAAATATCACCGGGGTTTATTTGAGCACCCGTACGAATAATTCCCTGTTCATCAAGGTT
>DASQZL010000085.1:0-2392 GCA_035638715.1 Balneolaceae bacterium | reverse complement strand
TTCATTCAGCTGGGTGGGGACCAATGTCATTCAACCCTATAAATTTGACAAGGCCCTTAAAACGATGAAAACCATGATGAATCGCCGTAATATTTCATTGTCGGATAGTTATATCCGTCTGATGAAACATCTTTCAGAACGATAATTGCCAACTGAAGATAATACCGAATTTTCTGTGCAATACTACCCGATATTATTGCATCTATGCCCGTGATAATACGATTTAAATGTCGCCGAGCTATTTATTGATTAATCGATTTTACAAATTGAGTCATCCGTACCTTCAGCATTCCGAATCTATTTATATCGATAAAACTTAATTAAGCCTTATCAATTTCTCTGGCTACACGTTGTGCTGAACGGATGCAAGACTCCATTCCACGGCTCAGACTATCGGCGTATGTGCCCGCAAAATAAATACGTCCGTCAGGCTTAAGGATTTCCGGCCAGAACTTGTGCATCTCACCAATCGGGAATGGCTCCATTTCGCAAAAGGGGGCATGCGCATCCCGTGTCCAGTCTTTCGTTAAAGCCTGAACGATGGTATCATTGCCGGGATATACTTCACGAAAAGCTTTCAGTACCCGTTGCGGAGAGATGCCCCCGGGCCCATAAGCTTTTAGAATAATTCTATTGGTACTGTCTTTATTAGGCTGCAGCCATATCGAAGAAATATCAGGATGGTCAAATTCCATATTTATAGTTTTGAATCCATCATTCAGCCAAAACTCTGAGCTGGCTTCAAACACATAAAAAGGATGAGACGTATAGTTCAAATTATTTACAACGTATTGCTTTTCAGGTGAGAGTGGCGGATTTACCGGAATATTACTAAAAACGGGCAGGGTGATACAATTAACCAGGAAATCAGCATCCATGGTCCGTTTCTTATCATTCCCATATTCGCGATAGGTGACCGTTACCCCCTTGTTGCTACGATCTATTGCCACAACCGGATGCTTTAATTTTACTCGAGAACCCAGGCGTTCTGCAAAGACATTGGGCAGTTGCTGGTTCCCCCCCTGAAGACGATAGGTTTTCCCTTCAGACAACGGAATACCCCTGAAACCCATGACCGCGAGCCGCCATAATGAATATAGAGCATTTGTGCTTTGCCCCCCCAGATACTTTAAAGCCGCCTGGGATGCTCCCTCTTTCTTGTAAATTTTAGCTATAGGTACACTGTCTAAGTGGTCAAGTCCAACACCATAGGGCTGATTGGGATCAGTAAATTTATCAACATATTTTTGAAGGTAAAAAGATCTAAGTCGATAGCGCGGATTTTTTGATAAGAACTTGATCTCCTTACTATTAAAGCCCTCTTTTTTTAGCATCTTCGGGGTGGACAACTCTTTACGGGTATAAAACTTACCGTCAATCAATTTATACATCGCACTATTCCGCGGTAATGGAGACCCTTCTGCATTCGGATAGGGAATTACTGGCAAATCAAATTCTTTGACGTATTCAAAAAATCGCTCATAACCCGGCTTGGTAAGATGATCAGCCCCAAAATCTGCATTAAGTCCTTCTGTTAAACCATCATGGCCCGTAAAAACATGCCCTCCGGATCTTCCAGTGGCTTCAAGGACCGTAACATCATGTCCGGCTTTCATGAGTTCATAACCGCAACAAAGACCACTGATTCCGGCCCCGGCTATTATTACTTTTTTCGATCGGGATTGTAGCTTATTAGCCATGATATAAGGACCAGCCAAAGATGTACTTATTCCGGCCACCAAAGTACCTTTAATAAATTCTTTTCGCGTAATATTAGATGACATAATTAAATAATTATATTAAATACCAAAATCGATTAAAAATTGAATGTATGTTTTTAAATATCAGCTATCGTCAAATAAGGTAACTGTATTGGTATTCGGTTTAGCATGTTAGATGAGGATTCCAAGCCATTTTTCACTTAATTTCGAAGATTTTAACCTTGCTTTGGTTGTTCCGTTTTTCAGCCACTTGGGTTAAAAGTTTTTTATAGGGAGGAGAATGTTATAAATATCAGGATCATAGGTTTATGCATCAATGGATATAAAAATGATTAGCCATTCCTCTTTGCGTGTTTTCAAACTATAGTTGCAAAAATTATCAATTGATTATTACCAATAATTATTGTGTCTAAATAAGAATACATTTTCTTATGCATTGCTAAAATAATAAAAATATATAATAAAGTGTAAGGTAAAAATGGGATAATGGCTACAAAAATTTTCTTTGTCTTTCGTTTTTATATTTGTTTTTGTTTCTACAGGGTATTCTCAAGATGGTCCCTGGAATACTAAAAATCTGCAGCTCAAAAACCACTGGTAAATACAAAACTCTTTCAGGGCGCGTAAGCCTGGAAGTATTATTTCCACATTAAGTTATAAAACGGATGGTT
>DASQZL010000084.1:0-3633 GCA_035638715.1 Balneolaceae bacterium | reverse complement strand
GTTTGCTTCTTTTTTCCATTGTGGTGGATTCGTTGGATTCTTCTTTCCACAACTCACAAAACTTAACCAAATAAAAAAATATACAGGAAATAATTTTAGTATATCGCTGTGTTTAATGCTATTATTAAATTGATACCGAATAATCTTATTACAAAATGGAAGCATCACTCAAATGAATATTTTTTAAATAATTTTAATGATCAACAAGTTTTTTCTATTTCTATCAATTTCCCGCCCTAAAATTATTACCGGCAAGAAAACGGCACCCTGAAAAGCGACACTAATTTTAATTCTACGCGCTTGGTATTTATACTAAAATAGAACAGGACTCCACTCAGGTTAAAGTGGAATCCTGCCCTTTAGGGTTTGCTGGTGGTGTTAAAAGAACTATTTTAACCTTTTACCTTCACACTTTCCTCCGGTTTCGGCCTTAGCCCGTTATCACGTATGCAAAACCAGCCTACGATTAAATCACTCCTAAATTGTCTATATAGAATGTCGGATGTTCGCCATAGCCTTGTATAACAATTGATTTCAGTGTTTTAAGATTACCAAATGTTGAAAGAGGAATGGTGTAAGTTTTATATTTTCCTGTCGGGGGAGTGATAACTTTGGTATTGCTCTTATAATTTCCATTCACGTAGATGTTGAGTGAACCTCCTGGTTTTGCAATATAAACCGACAATTTAATAGCTGTGGAATTTGACAAATCAATAGATCCACCTGTTAACTGCATTCCCCCATAACTGCTTGTTACAACCACTTTAACCGCATATTTGCCAAAGGCAACATGTTCAGTATTGCTGTAATCTTCGGTGGAATTATAGCTTCCATCAACAAATCCGGAACCAATGGAGTCGCCATATAGCAGATATTGAAATCCGAACGTCTGTTTGGAGGTAGCACTTCCACCCGGAGTAATAACTGTTATATGTTTATTTTGAGCTCCCTGCGGTACAATCACCTTAATCTGGGTATGTGTCGCAGAAACGATTTTGGCCTTCTTTCCTGTCGTTGCATCACCAAATCGTACAGTCTTCACGTTATCAAAAATCTTTCCTACAATGGTTAGTGTATCCCCTGCCGCTCCCGCTTTGGGCATAAAATTTGTAATCGTCGGCGGCGGCTGAACAATATGGAATGGGAGACTGGCCGATCCCTTATTGTTTGTCACTACGAGGCTATCCGAAGCATTTCGGAAGGGAGCGTTTTGAGGAACCTGAACGATGATATTTTTATTCGTTGTCAAGGCCCGGTTAACGTAGGCACTCGCCCCGTTAAAGGTTACCGATCGCGTACCTTTAAGATGATTACCAATGATTAGATATTGCTGACCTCTTTTACCCTCGGTCGTTGTCGAATCTTTATGCACTAAACTCACCCGTTTCAACACAGGCGGGGCCGAGGAATTTACGACTTTTTCCGGACCATTATTGCAGGAAGCCAGTGAGAAGATCATCAATAGTGCTATCAACGCAGAACCAATTCTCATTTTGTTAATATTTTTTTCCATCACTGTGTACTATTAATATTATAATTATTGTTGCTGCTATTTGGAATACGATTGTGGAGCCTTGCTGAAGTATGGATCCTTCGTTACATCCTCCTCGGGATACGGCAACAGGAATTTAGACGAGGATGGCGTATATTTTTCCGAATAAATAGTCGGGGGCTGTTGCTTGGGAGCATTGGCGTATGTACCCCGCTCCTGATTGCTAATCATATTAATTGCCTTCTGCCGGTTGATCCTTGCAAGCGTATACCAATACTTACTTTCATCAGCAAATTCGAGACGGCGGCAATGTAAAATATCATCAAGTGTCACTGATTGCAGATCAGAAAGCCCGGCTCGCTCTCTCACTTTATTAATAGACTTCAATGCCTGTGCCTGATCCCCATTACGAAAAGCGGCTTCCGAATTGACAAGCAGCACATCCGCATAACGCAGCATATAAGTGTTATTGTTTCTCGACATGGAGGTGCCTTGCCCATTATTATCCGCCGGGGTACCTACAACGTATTTCTTGGTAGCTGCATCTGTACCCTGAGCGCTGACATTATTGGGCACGGTATAACCTCCCTTCGATTTTAAAATTTCGCTGTAGTGAGCACCCGGAAGCATGATCGTTGGTTTCTCTCGTTTATCTCCTTTTTTATAGGCATTCTGCAGCGAAATGGTCGGCCCCAATTCAGCCCAACCGGTGCCCAGACCGGTAATTGTTGAGTTGTATGCGAAATAGGCTTCGTTAGAATTTCCATTGCCATAACTTGTTCCGGCCCACTGCAGGGCAATTATGGTCTCAATATTGTTATTATAAGAGGTCTTAAAAAGATTGGCATAACTGGGAAGCAAATGAAATTCGCCACTATCGATAACCTGCTGGCTGAGCTGCTGGGCCTTTTTATAATCTCCCATCGTTAAATATACTTTGGATAACAAGGACTTGGCCGAACCAGATGTAACATGCCCTCCATTGTAAAGGCCACTGGCTTCTTTTTTACAATTATTGATACCATACGTTAAATCACTCACTATAAATTTATATATGTCGGAAACCTTATATCGCGGGACCTGGGTATCGTAAACATGTTTCAGATTATTTTTAATAATCGGTATTGGTCCCCAGAGACGGACCAAATAGAAATAGGCCAACGCCCGCATAACATGAGCCTCACCAAGAGCATGATCGAGCGTAGCTTTACTAACGCCAGATCCCACTCGGTTCGGTAAATTGTTAATTAATGAATTGGCTTGGGCCACCACAGTCCACAGACTTTGCCAGCCGTGCGTTAACACGGTATTTGTGGAACCGCCCTGACCGCGATCCGTTAAACTAAAGCTTCCATAATTCGTCACATCGCCTGACCAAGATCGCCCGTTGCCCGACATAATATCGCCTACGGCCCAGGAAAACTTATCATTAAATTGAAACCAGGGCGAGCCATATAGAATGTCGGTACTGTTTTCAACCTGTTTATTCGTTTTAAAGAAGTTATTAGCACTCACGGTGTCCTGAGGCTGGGTACTCAAAAAATTATTCCCACATGAAGCCAGGCTCATCACAAGTGTCAGCGCTAAAAAGAATCGTAATAAACGTCGGGTAAAACTATACATTGTAATAGTGATTTAATTTTTTCGGTTTAAAAGTCAACATTCAGGCCGAGGGTAAGGACGCGGGCATCCGGGTAGCGACCATTGTCAATACCGGACATTAAAGCGTTTTGATTTTTACTTCCGATGTCGGGAGTGTATCCGGAATAACTGGTGAACGTATGCAGGTTGGTAACGCTGCCGTAAATTTTTAAACTGGATACGTCAAATTGCTGCGTGAGCTTCTTTGGTAACGTATATCCCAGTTGTACGTTTTTAATCCTAAGATACGAGCCATTTTCTACAAATCGGGAGGAAACCTTCAGATTCTGGTTCGCCTGCCCGGCCTTTGGGCGTGGATATTTTGCATTCGTATTCTTTGCCGTATAAAAATCAGAGGCCGAAGCAAGCTGATTTCTATACAAACTATTTAGAGAAGTTATTTCCCGACGGGTAAAATTATATATATCATTTCCATAGGATCCCTGAATAAATATGGATAAGCTAATATTCTTATAGTTGAAATTATTGTGGAAGCCGTA